>CAZJOE010000137.1:0-5802 GCA_964547555.1 uncultured Elusimicrobia bacterium
GTTGGGGGGACAGACCGCTCTCAACCTGGCCGTCGAAGTTTCTAAGAGGGGAATTCTTAAGAAACATAACGTGGAGATGATTGGCGCAAAATTAGAAGCGATTGAAAAAGCCGAAGACCGCCGACAATTTAAAGAAGCCATGCAAAAAGCCGGACTTGATTTACCGCGCAGTGGGTTTGCCAAGACGATCACGGAAGCGGAACAAATGGCCGATCAAATTGGGTTTCCACTGATCATTCGTCCGTCTTTCACATTGGGCGGTCTGGGATCTTCATTGGTTTACACCCGTGAAGAATTTCTTAAAGCAGCGGCCAATGGGCTTAAGCTGAGCCCCATTTCAGAAATTTTGATTGAAGAATCACTTGAAGGCTGGAAGGAATTCGAGCTGGAAGTGATGCGAGACAATGCGGACCAGTGCATCATCATTTGCTCCATTGAAAACTTGGATCCCATGGGCGTTCATACGGGCGATTCCATTACTGTTGCGCCAGCGATGACGCTTACCGATAAAGAATATCAACGGATGCGCGACGCCGCTTTCACTTGTATCCGCACCATCGGTGTTGAAACCGGCGGATCGAACGTTCAATTTGCATTGGATCCAAAAACCGGCCGATTGGTTGTCATCGAAATGAACCCGCGCGTTTCCCGTTCCAGCGCTCTCGCCTCGAAAGCCACCGGATTTCCTATCGCAAAAATGGCCGCGCTGTTGGCCGTTGGCTACCGGTTGGATGAAATCTCGAACGATATCACCCAAAAGACACCGGCGAGTTTTGAACCCACCATTGATTACACCGTGGTGAAAATTCCTCGTTTCGCTTTTGAAAAATTTTCAGATAGCAGCCAAATTTTAGGTTCTCAGATGAAGTCTGTCGGAGAAGTAATGGCGTTGGGACGAACCTTTAAAGAAGCCCTTCAGAAAGCTTTCCGCGGACTTGAAATCGGCCGAGCCGGATTGGGCAGTGATGGGAAATCTTTTAATCCGTTGGTGGATCAAGCCATTGAAGAAAAAGATTCGCTCCCCGCAGCCGTTTGGGAAGAAAAGTATGGTTCTGTTCTTTCTTCGATTAAAGACAAGCTGCGCGTGGGAAACTCAGATCGTCTGTTCGCACTAAAAGCCGGACTTCGTTTGGGTATGACGCCGGAAGAAATTTTCAACCTTTCCAAAATTGACCCCTGGTTCATCCATCAAATCAAAGAGCTTGTTGATTTTGAAATTTATTTCCTCGACACCGTGAAAAAATCCCCGGAAGGAAATAAATCGGTTTCAGGCGAATTGTTACGCGAAGCCAAAAAGCTGGGGTACTCCGACATCCAACTGGGATACTTGCTCGGACAAACCGAAAGCCAAATCCGCACCGTCCGAAAGAAACTGAAAATCGAACCGGTCTACAACCTTGTTGATACTTGCGCCGCCGAATTTGAAGCTTACACTCCGTATTATTATTCGACCTATGGAGAAGAAGACGAAACCAAACCTTCTAAGAACGCGAAAGTCATGATCTTGGGCGGTGGCCCCAACCGGATCGGACAAGGAATTGAGTTCGACTATTGCTGCGTTCACGCCGTGTTGTCGCTCAAAGAAATGGGGCTTGAAACCATCATGGTGAACTGCAACCCGGAAACCGTGTCAACCGATTACGACGTGGCCGACCATCTCTATTTTGAACCGCTCACACTTGAAGATGGCTTGAATGTCGTGGAAAAAGAAAAACCGAAAGGCGTCATTGTTCAATTTGGGGGCCAAACACCGCTCAATCTAGCGCTCGCGCTTGAACACGCCGGCGTGAAAATTGTCGGCACTTCGCCGGATTCAATCGACCTGGCGGAAGATCGTGGCCGGTTTGGACGCCTTCTCAATAAATTAGGGATTCCTCAACCCGCCAATGGAATGGCGCGGTCTTACGAAGAAGCCAAAGCTGTCGCGCAGCAAATTGGATATCCCGTTATGATCCGCCCCTCTTACGTTTTGGGAGGACGCGCCATGGAAGTGGTGTATGACGACGCCATGCTCGAATCCTACATCAACCGCGCTACCAGTCTTTCCACCAGCCATCCAGTTCTTATTGATAAATATTTGGACAATGCTGTTGAAGTTGACGTGGACGCTTTGTCGGATGGAACCGATACCTATTTGGGCGGCGTGATGGAACATATCGAAGCCGCCGGTATTCACTCCGGTGACTCGGCCTGCGTTCTTCCGCAACGAAAACTTTCTAAAGAAGTCGTCGCCACCATTGAAGAATACACGAAGATTTTGGCGAAGGCGCTTAAAGTGAAAGGCCTTATGAATATGCAATTGGCCGTTAAAGATAACGTGGTTTATATTTTGGAAGTAAATCCGCGCGCCAGCCGCACCGTTCCTTTTGTTTCCAAGGCCACCGGCATTCCTCTCGCCAAATTGGCCGCTAAAATCATGATGGGGAAAAAACTTTCGGAAGTGTTGCCGGATGAAATGCGGAAGATCGTTAAAAATTTGAAGTGGACGTCCGTTAAAGAAGCCGTTCTTCCCTGGACGCGGTTCCCTGGTGTTGACGCCGTGCTCGGTCCGGAAATGCGCTCGACCGGCGAAGTGATGGGAATTGCCGCCGATTTCCCGGCCGCTTACGCCAAATCCCAAGCCGCCGCCAATTCACCGCTTCCCACCAGCGGGAAAATTTTGGTCAGCCTTAAAAAAGAAAGCACGCCCAAAGCCATTGATGTGGCGCACCGGTTGCACAAACTTGGATTTACTCTTCTGGCGACGGAAGGAACAGCGCACGCTTTTCAACGGAAGGGAATCCCAGTGGAAGTGGTCAAGAAAATTTCAGAAGGCCGGCCCAACGTGGTCGACTTGATCGTGAATAAAGAAGTGGTGCTCATCATCAACACACCGTCGGGAGCCAAGTCACGGAAGGATGGTTACGCCATTCGAAATGCCGCCTTGGCCACAGGCGTTCCCATCATCACCACCATCGCCGCCGCCGATGCTGCGGCCGAAGCCATTGAATCTCTCCAAAAAGACAACTGGACCATCCGGTCTCTACAGGATTACTACAAATCTCTTAACCTTCCCGCCGTACTTAAGCCTGCTCGCGTATAATCCGGGCGATCCGGGTTATTCTTTCCATATTTTCAAAAGTCATTTGGACCGCTTCCATGCGGTCGTTGATCATTGTGATAATCGCTTGGGCCACCAGTTCCCGTTTAAAGAAAAATCCGAATCTATCGGTGTGAATGGTAAGGTCTTTTGATATTACCACCTCGAGAGATGTCGTTCCTTGAAAAGCAGTCCGGCCAAATTGATCCAACAAAACGTACTCCAACATACTCCAATCCAATGATTGGGACCCGTCTCGGTTGCGCCCAAAAATAAGTCCTTTTTTCTCGGCATAACAGACATTCACTCCATCTAGCTTTAACTCCTTAATTTTTTTCGCCATCGCTACTGTCTCAGCCACCACAAATACGGCCTGTTCTTTTCCTGTGAGAGATTTTAAAACCACATCTTCAGCTCGGTCTTTTTGGGTTGAATCCAAAATAATTAATTTGGTCGACTGGTTTTTTTGCCCTGCAGGGAAAACAGTTCCACGCAACTTCAACTTATCGGATTTCTCATACACAATCTGTTGCACAAACCATTTCGCTTGGTCCAATGATGGCTTCCAAGTGAATATTTTCTTAAAAACCGCGACCATCTCATCTTTAAGGAACTGTGAAGGTTCGTCTCCTGATTGAACGGCTTGATCCAGCTTAGGTAGGAATGAGTCCGCAGCTCTATCGGCGTCTGCCAAACCTTCCACCAAAGGCATGTCCGCCAAAACAAAATTAATATCTGCCGCTTTACGTTCTGTTTGGGAGATATTCTGAAGAAAATCGGGGATATTAGATAAATCAATCGTCGACAAATCAAAACTGACGGAGGAACTTTCCGGATCATATCTGGTTCGATTTAATTCGCCGATCAAATCATTGGTGCGAAGCAAATACAACATCAATAGAGCCCATCGATCCGAAATCATTTCAATTTTTGAAAATCCCCTTTTGCCAAGCCAAACCATCAACTCGCTGAACATCCCCGGGCCGTTTCCTGGGAACTCTTCACAAGTGATATTTCTAACGATTCCATGGCGATCAGCTGAAATATTCAGCTCTATAAATTCACTATCTTTACGTTTTAGATATTTTCCATCGGCATTCAAAAATCTGACCTTCAAATTACTTTGGTCTGAACTGACGATCTTAAGATCCGCGATGCCGGCAGCGGTCATCCAGTGGCTCCATTCTCGTTTCAGTCCCGCTTCATCGGTCACGGCCAGCGTGAGCGGGGGAATTTCTTTTTCCCAATAGAGGTGGGAGGCGATATCCTTAAAATAATTATTGAATACCGTGTAATCTCCGAACTTAAGCCTAAATCCGTTGATGAGAGGAAATTCAACAAACCGTTCATAAGCCTCCCGAGGCTCTAAATTTTCTTTGAACTGATGCTGGGCGTGGGGGGAAGAAATTAATATTTTCTTTGGGTTGAGACCCTTTGCTCTGGCATCTTGAACGACATAATCCAACAGCGCCGAATCCAACCGGCCATCTCCCAAAACCCATCCGATCATCATCACATCCTCAACAACCGAATAAATCATTTCCAATTGACCATCGTTGTCTATTTGGCTCACAACGAATCCGCCTTGCACCTGTCTCGTCTGATAATTTGTCTCTTCATGCTCGGAGTCGCCTCGAGTTTTTTGCGGCACCGAACCGACCGGCTTTTCAAGCGCTTCAATAATCGCCGGCATATCGTCTGCTTTGAAAACCGAATCATCCATGGGTTCTCCAAAATAAGCCATGACCAATTCTTTTACCGCCTTCAGATTGTGAACCTTCTGAGGAAACTGGCTTCGGATCGTAAGCTGAATCACTTCTCCCATCGTTTGGTCGACAATTTGTGCCGCGGTTTCTTCCAAGCTCTCATGCTTCTCGATATAGGTGAAGAGACGCTTGACCAACTTTCCTTGGAGAACCGACGAGGGAAAACGCTTCTGGACCAGTAGGGTGCATTCATTTAAAAGATCGATTTTCTGGATGATATCGTTCAACAATCGATGGGTATCGAAGGTGTCTCCGCTGTGTTCGGCGATGTGTTCGGGAAGATGATCCAGTATCTCCAACTTTCTTGGATGAGTGATGATGATACCTAGCATTTCGCGCAAAGGTCCAAGATGGTCCTTGTAGACTTTTCCCAAAGAATACAAGCGGTAAAGCATCTTGTAATCATGGGGTTGAATCTTCATGACGGCGGCCGCGCTCACCAATTCTTTGAACACTTCAACGGCCAGATGGGGATGTTCCCCGTCGAGATACTCGGGATCTATCCAAAGCTGGGCTGCGACTTTCTTAAGCTGAGGAGAAGAAGAGAGAAGCTCACTTATATGTTCCAACTCTTCTTCTAATTCTGCTTCAGATTGTTCGGGAAGAATATCCATCATGAGAAGGGGAAGGCGTTTGATCCAACCTTGAACATGGAAGAAGAGAAAAACCATGTTCACGAAAGCGTGAAAGGCGCCAATGAGATGAAGTGATTTGGTGTTGGCTAGAAAATAGTAATCACCAACTTCAATTCGAATGGGGATCTCCGCCCATATCAACAAACCAAAGCCCAACGCAAAAGAAAAAAGAACCGCTCTATTGAATATCTGTTTCCAATCTCTTTTTTTTAGCCAAGTCGTTCTGAAATAAGAGAGAGCCTCCTTAGGTCCCCTATCGGCAATACCGGCTGCGACGACAAATCTCTTTAATCCATGTTTTTCAACCACCGCTTGGACCTGG
>CAZJOE010000138.1:0-5768 GCA_964547555.1 uncultured Elusimicrobia bacterium
ATTACGCGATGAGCGTGATCGTGGGCCGTGCGATTCCGGACGTGCGCGACGGCCTTAAGCCCGTTCACCGCCGCATTCTTTACACGATGGATGAAATGGGAATGGCGCACAGCAAACCTTTCAAGAAATCCGCCCGCGTGGTCGGCGACGTTCTCGGTAAATATCATCCCCATGGAGACCTGTCCGTTTATGAAGCGTTGGTCCGCATGGTTCAAGATTTTTCGCTCCGCTATCCGTTGGTGGATGGGCAAGGAAACTTCGGTTCGGTGGACGGCGACTCAGCCGCCGCCATGCGGTACACCGAAGTCCGGTTGTCGCGTGTTGCCGAAGAAGTGTTGGCCGACATCGACAAAGAGACCGTCGACTTTCTACCCAACTACGACGGATCTCTCCGCGAGCCTTCCATTCTTCCCGCGGCGATTCCCAACCTTCTCGTGAACGGTTCTTCCGGTATTGCTGTTGGTATGGCGACCAACATTCCTCCGCACAACATGACGGAAATTTGTGACGCTGCGATGGCCGTGATTGAGGACCCGGCGCTGGACGCCAAAGCTCTTTCAAAAATCGTCAAAGGTCCAGACTTTCCGACGGGCGGCATCATTCTCGGTCGTCAAGGAATTCAAAGCTATTTTGAAAATGGACGCGGTTCCGTTCGCATCCGCGCCAAAACTGAAATTGAAGAACTCAAAGGCAATCGGCAAGCCATCATCGTGAACGAGCTGCCTTATCAGGTGAACAAATCCGTTCTTCTAGAAAACATCGCGGAACTTGTCCGGGATAAAAAAATAAACGAAATCTCCGACCTTCGCGACGAATCCGACCGCGACGGCATCCGCATGGTCATTGAAATTAAGCGGGACGGCAATCCGCAGATTGTTTTAAATCAGCTTTTCAAAATGACCCAGCTCGAAACTTCTTTTGGCGTCATCATGCTGGCTTTGGCCGACGGCAAACCCAAAGTTCTTTCCCTGCGCCAGACGCTGGACCATTTCATTGAATACCGCCGCACCATCATCGTCCGCCGCACCAAGTTCGAACTCGCCAAAGCCGAAGCGCGCGCCCACATCTTGGAAGGGTTGCGCATCGCGATCGACAATTTGGACGCTGTTATTAAAATCATCCGCGCCTCCAAAGACACCCCGGCCGCTCGCGTTAAACTCATGGAGAAGTTCGCCTTCAGCCAGATCCAAGCGCAGGCCATTTTGGATATGCGCCTCCATCAACTGACCAACCTTGAACGAGAGACTCTTGAGAACGAATACAAAGAGCTCATTAAAACCATCGCCCGCTTAAAAGGCATCTTGGCCGATCCCAAGCAAGTTCTCGCCATCATTAAAGAAGAATTGGTCCTCATCAAAGAAAAATTCGGAGACAAACGCCGCACCCAAATTCAGGCCAGCTTCGAAGAATTCGACGTTGAAGATTTGATTGCCGACGAAGAAGTGACCGTCACGTTGTCTCACACGGGTTACGTCAAGAGAATGGCGGCCGACGCGTATCGCGCTCAGAATCGAGGCGGCCGAGGTCTTAACGCCATGACGACCAAAGAAGAAGATTTTGTGGAACAGATCTTCGTCACGAGTACCCTGGCTCACTTACTTCTTTTCACGAGTCGTGGCCGGGTGTATGGAATCCGCGTGTTCGAAATTCCCGATTCAAGCCGCACGGGACGGGGCAAGCCTGTCATTAATTTTGTTCCGATCGACGCCAATGAAAAGATCACGGCGGCCATCGCCATCCGTTCATTTGAAGAAGGCGCGAAAGGATTTTTGACCATGTGCACGCGAACCGGTCAGATCAAGAAAACTCCGATCACCGAATTCGACAGCATCCGGAAATCCGGCATCATTGCCATGGGACTCGATGAGGGCGATATCATGATCGGCGCCAAGTTCACGTCCGGCAACCACGATCTTATTATGGCGACCAAGTCAGGGCTTGCGATCCGGTTTAACGAAGAAGACGTCCGCTCCATGGGCCGGTCGGCCGGCGGTGTTCGCGGGATTCGTCTTGAAGAAGGGGACCAGGTGGTGGGTCTCGAGGTCATCGAACAAGTCGAAGAAGCGAAAACCCATCTTCTCACCATTTGTGAAAATGGATACGGAAAAAGAACCCGTCTTTCCGAATACCGGGACCAATCGCGGGGCGGAAAAGGAATCATCACCATTAAAGCCAGCGACCGAAACGGTCCCGTGGTTGGAATCCGTCTTGTTAAAGATGAAGACGATGTGATGATCATGACTGAGAAAGGCATCGCGATCCGGCTTCATTGTAAGACCTTGTCGGTCATTTCTCGTAACACCCAGGGCGTCCGTTTGGTCCGCGTGGATGAAGGCGACAAGGTGGGAGCCATTGCCTCGGTTGTGGGAGAACAAGAAAACGCCTAGTGTTCACAGGGCGAAAAAATAAGCGCTGCTAGATTTACGTTTTTTTGTCATTACAAATTCCCACTTTTGTCACCACTTTGTCATGGGTTGCGACGTATATCTACTCATGGGTTCCATTAACAGACGACAGTATCCAAGATTTGAAGGAAAATTCAACGTCGATCTTCTCAACATGGGAGACGACCCCTCCATTTCATCCTTTGAACCCGTTATTCCCGCCTTGGGTTTGGATGTTTCCCGCAAAGGGCTCCGGCTTCAATCCCGCTATCAAGTGAATGTCGGTTCTTTTTTAAGCGCGATTGTTTATTACAAAGGACAAGGGTCGGTGTGTTTGTGTGAGGTGGTTTGGAAAAGAGAGGAAGACGGACAATTTTTATACGGACTTTTTATTAAGGAATGGTCGCAGTTGGAAATGGCTTTGGACCGAGAGCTTAAAAGAATTGAAACCTTGGACGTGACCGGACAATCTCAAATTTCTTCTGACCAAGATGTGATGAGCAAAACGGTCCTCGTTTAGTTTTTCCCGCCTTACTTCTTAACCCACATGACTTTCACCTGATCCACCATCCGCCCGTTCTCTAAGATTTGAGCAATGTACATATTGGGAGAAACGCGCTTCCCGGAATCATCCAGCCCATCCCAAACGACGGCCCTGTTTCCATCGGACACTTTTATCGTTCGGATTTTCTCCCGGCGGGCGGTATAAATATTAATTTCAATCGCTCCTGATTGAGCTTTTTCTGTTTTAAATTCCGGATCTTGCCCTATGGCATTGATAACTTTCCAGGTGGATTCCTTTTTTGCTGTGGGGGCAACCATGGGAGCCGGAGAACCCGTTGGAGAGGGCGATGGAGATGCTGAAGGGAGTGGCGACGGCGCGGGAAGCGTTTCTTGGCCGTCGTTCGCTTGAATGGTCACTATCCCTTGTTTCGCAATCGAGTTTAAGACTGCTCCCCCTTGCGGACCAAAAAGGACAACGGGGAAGGATTCATCGGGCTCTTGAATGATGTCATCGGTGATAGAAATTCTAACCTCTTTGACTTCGTTGGCCTGATTAAACGTCACCACTTGATAGGTATAAAGAAAATCGCTTTCCGCCACTGCTGTCCCGCCGTCTGGTTCGGAGATCGTAATAGAAACCGGGCTTGCCGTTCCCCCCCAGCGCCGCAATTGAAGAACAGCGTCGCCGACGTTCTCACTCACGGAGATTTGGGGTGTCATCACTTGAATGAGGCCGGCCGCCGGAGTGAAGTTAGCTTCAACGCGAGTGAACCCGAACGCGCCAGCGGAAAACCGATACGTTTCCCGAATATAATCTCCTTCTTCCGTCCAACCAATGAGGTTGACGTTGTTAGTGGAATACGAATCCAAATCGGAACTTCCTTCTACAATCAGATATACGTCCGTGGCGTTTTTGGCCCGTAAAAATGAGCGGTCAATGTAATTGATCCCCGCCGTGCCGGGCGGTTCCGGTTGGGCCACCAAGGGACTGGTGTTATAGGCATATTCAAGTAAATTCGATTGCTTGTCATTGTCAGGATCCGCATTGTCACCGCCAAATCCTCCATCCGTTCTTTCAGATGCGGTGAACCAATATTGCCTCCACGAGGCATAAGGTGTGACCGGCGTTGTTGGTTTGGCGGGTACCGTTCTAAATGTAAAACCACCTGGCAAAGTTCCGACGGCTGCGCACACTCCGTTATTCACCGTCACATCAACGGGACCCAGCGGACCTCCAGGGGTCAAGAGAGACATATGGCCTTGATCAATAACTTGTTGTGAAAATCCCGGGGCTCCATTAATAAAGACGCGAGAAGATTCGGTGAATCCCGATCCGTAAACGTGGACGAGAGCCCCGCTCCCAGTAGCAAAATTAGGAAGAATGCTCGTGATGGTCGGTGGATTTATGTAGCTGAGCGCACCAACGAGTGGCGCTGACCGAGCAACAGGATTTTGATTTTCCACGACCACCGATGTGGCTCCCAACGAGGTTCCTGCTGGAACATCTACCCAAACTTCTTGAGGACGAATGAAGATTACGGGTGCGGCTTCCTTGGCACCAACCCAAACGCGACACCCATCTTTGAAATTTGAACCAATGATTGTAATTCGCCATCCTCCCCCGATACTTCCACAACTTGGAAAAACGGCAGTGACAGTTGGAATAACGGCCCCGTTGGAGTAAGTGAATCCTCCAGAAATTAAAATACTGCTTCCATCGGGATTGGTGACCGTCACGTCTTGCGGTCCTTGTGGATTACTCGGTGCTGAAACATTCAGCGTGGTTGGAAGTTGAGCTGTTATGATAGGCGTTAGCACGGTCCCAATTCGGACAGTGGCGCCTGATTGAAAATTAAAACCTTGTATGGCAACCGCGGTACCTTGTTGTCCGGTTGAAGGCGAGACGCCAATCTTCCCTCCTCTTAAATCGATGGTCCAATAGGGTCCTGCGGATGGGTTAGCCAACTCCAACGTGGCGGTCGGAGGCGTGTTATCTTTGGGGACATGGATTGTAACGGAACCCGTCAATGTCCAAACTGTTCCAAAGCTCCACGTCATTTGAGCGGAAAGATTATTGGTGGTATAAACAGTTTCACTGGCTGAATCTTGAACGGAAAGAGATGGCGCCGAGATTTCCAACTTCTGACTGTTAGACGGGAACAAAATATAAATAATCCCTTTCGAAAGAGAAAACAATCCTGACGTGGGGTCTTTTTTGATGAGAGGAGTAAAGACCATTTGCATAGATTTGGCGACAAGAGTATTCCCGTTTGCGTATCGAAAGTGGACACGCGTTACCTGATCAAAGGCCCCCACTGCGTTTGAAATTGGGCGAGGCACAAAATAATTTTGTTCCTCAAATAAGAGTTCCGAAAAGTCAATATTTTGGTCATACAGTTTCGATGGGGGAGAAAAACTCATACCGGCTTTCGAAGGAATAACTTGAGCCGGGGCCGTCATAGTGACGTAAAACGAATAAGCTCCTTGAGCATTTGTCATCACTCGCTGTGAGGAAGGTCCGGTCAAATCGAGAGCGACGCCAGAAACAGGTTGTCCATCGGAATCATACACCGATCCTTTAATTTCTGATGGCATGATGAATAAAAAATTCTGCGCCATCCGGGCCGTAGTTAGTGCGGGATAAGTGTAATACTCCGGTTGAGATACATAGCTAGAATCAACATCAGGAAAAACTTCATAATCGGCATTTGTTAAACCGCAAAATTGGTAACTCCCATTGAACTCTGTAAATACGATGTTTTCGAGATTTCCGTTGCGGTAAAGATTTACCGGTACCCCTTCAATTGATTCATTTTCAACGTTTCCGTCAATGAGTGTCTTTCTGTTGATGGAGCCTTCAATGCAAAAGGTGGCATAACT
>CAZJOE010000139.1:0-5693 GCA_964547555.1 uncultured Elusimicrobia bacterium
ACACCCGTTGGGCCACCCATGGCGCTCCCTCTGAAGCCAATGCCCACCCCCATACGGACCCTTCCCGAAAAATAATTGTGGTCCACAATGGAATCATTGAGAACCATGTGGACTTAAAATCAAAGCTCCGGAAAAAAGGATTTACTTTTAAGTCTGATACCGATACCGAAGTGGTGGCGCATTTGATCGCTTCTTATCGAAATGGGTTCTCCGCGAGAAACCACGGAAGTCCCAAAGAAATTTTAATCCAATCTGTTCGGGCCGCCCTTAAAGATATTCGAGGAACGTTTGCGCTGGGAATTATCTGCATCGATTTGCCCGATCTTATCATCGGCGCTCGCCGAGACTGCCCTCTCATCGTCGGTCTCGGAAAAGGGGAAAACTTCCTGGCGTCCGATGTTCCGGCGGTTCTTTCTCACACCCGGTCCGTTATCTTCCTGGAAGAAGGGGACATGGTGATTTTGAATAAAGACAAGGTGGAGATCTTGGACGTGGTGGGAAGACCCGTCAAACGGGATGCGACAAAAATAAATTGGGACCCCACTCAGGCCGAAAAAGCTGGATACAAACATTTCATGTTAAAAGAAATCCACGAGCAACCACGCATCGTGGAAGATACCTTGTTGGGCCGCCTCCATTTGCCGGCGGGCGCTGTTTCCTTAAAAGATACCGGTCTAACCGAGAGCTACGTTAAATCGGTAGGGCGCATTCGTTTCGTGGCCTGCGGGACTTCCTGGCACGCCGGTTTGATTGGCGCTTATTACATGGAAAAATATACGGGGATTCCTTGCCAGGTTGATATTGCCTCCGAACTTCGTTACCGCGATGCCGTCATTGAACCGCGGACACTGGTCGTGGCCATTTCTCAATCGGGTGAAACGGCTGATACGTTGGCGGCCATTCGTCTGGTTAAAAAGAAGGGAGCTAAAATTCTGGCCGTCGTCAATGTCATCGGGTCAACGCTAACCCGGGACGCGCATGGATCTCTGTTGACCCATTGCGGTCCAGAAATCGGCGTCGCTTCGACCAAAGCGTTCATGGGGCAATTGGTGGCGCTTTATCTTTTGACACTCTGGATGGCGCGCGTTCGTAAAACACTTCCTACCAGCCAGCTTAAACAAATGGGCCAAAACCTCGCCCACCTTTCTCAATGGATCACGGAAACTTTAAAGTGCGAAAGATCCGTTACACTGATCGCCGAAAAATTTTACAAGAGTGAAGATTTCCTTTATGTGGGAAGAAATCTTAATTATCCGGTCGCGATGGAAGGCGCGCTTAAGCTCAAAGAAATTTCTTATATCCACGCCGAAGGATATCCCGCGGGAGAGCTGAAGCATGGCCCCATCGCGTTGATTGATGAAAAGATGCCCGTTGTGGCGATTGTCACCAAGTCCAAGGTTTACGACAAGATGGCTTCCAATATTCAAGAAGCAAAAAGCCGGGGCGCTAAAGTAATCGCGGTTGCTACCAAAGGGGACGCCCAAGTTAAAATTACGGCTGGACACGTGATGTATGTGCCTGACGTTCCGGAAGATTTGGGACCCATGGTGAATGTGATCCCTCTTCAAATCCTCGCGTATAAAATAGCCGTTTTGCGAAAAGCGGATGTGGACAAGCCCCGCAATCTGGCGAAAAGCGTGACAGTCGAATAAAATTTGGTATTATTCCGTCTCAATTGCAGCACCCTTATCAAGAGTGGCGGAGGGACAAGGCCCGATGAAGCCACGGCAACGGTTCGAAAAACTCGAATGCGTGCCAAAGCCTCCCCCCTTCGCTAAAGCTACGGGGGGTAAACGATAAGAGGCAACGTTCACCCCTGAGGGGTACGCCCTCTGGGGTTTTTTATTTATGACTGAGAAAAAGATTAAAGGACTAAAGTGCAAAGAGTGTAGCCGGCTTTATGAAGCCAAGGCGCTGCACGTCTGTGAATTTTGTTTCGGCCCGCTCGAAGCCGATTACAATTACGAATCCATCCAAAAAAATATTTCCCGCAAGAAAATCCAAGAGGGTCCGCTTTCTCTTTGGCGATATTGGGACGTTCTTCCTGTTGAAACCCACGATGTGATCACTTTAGAAGAAGGTTACACGCCTCTTATCCATGCCAAGAATCTTGGCCAATTGCTCGGACTTAAAAATCTCTACATCAAAAACGATTCGGTCAATCCCACCTTTTCATTTAAAGACCGTGTGGTCAGCGTGGCTTTAACCCGCGCTCGCGAGCTTGGATTCGACACCGTTGCTTGTGCGTCGACAGGAAATTTAGCGGGAGCTGTGTCCGCTTACGGGGCCAAAGCCAATTTGAAACGATTTGTGTTTATTCCCTCCGATTTGGAAGAAGGTAAAGTTATCGGAGCCGGAGTTTATAACCCCCATATCATTGCCATCGACGGAAATTACGATGACGTGAACCGGCTTTGTTCCGAAGTCGCGGACGCTTTTAAGTGGGCCTTCGTGAATGTAAACATCCGGCCTTATTACGCTGAAGGATCAAAAACCCTGGGATTCGAAGTGGCCGAGCAGCTGGGATGGCAAGCGCCGGACCAAGTGATTGTGCCGGCGGCCTCGGGATCGCTTCTCACCAAAATTTATAAAGGGTTTCAGGAATTTGAACAATTGGGCCTCATTCCTAAGAAAGTCACAAAAATGAATTGTGCCCAGGCGTCTGGTTGTGGTCCCATTTCAACGGCCATTCAAGATGGAAATGACATGATCCGTCCTGTGAAGCCCAAAACAATCGCTAAATCTCTGGCGATTGGAAACCCTGCCGACGGTGTTTACGCGGCGCAATTGGTTTTGAAAACAGGGGGCCGCGCCGCCTTGGTGACCGATGAGGAAATTGTGGAAGGCATCAAATTGCTCGCCTCGACCGAAGGAATCTTTACGGAGACCGCGGGAGGCGTTACGATCGCTTCCTTGAAACAGATGGTTCAAACTGGTAGCATCCGGCCCGATGAGGTAACCGTCGCCTACATCACGGGCAATGGCCTCAAAACGCTCGATGCGGTGCAAGGCAAAGTCAGTCGTCCTCATATCATCCAAGCCAGGCTGCAGGATTTCAAAGATTTGTACGATCGCCTGCAATCGACTCCGGTCCCCGCTGGCGCAACCAGATAACTTAGAAACCGTTTAAAGGAGATATCAGACATGGCCGCAAAGGTTCGTATTCCCGCCCCTTTAAGAAAGCTCACCCAAGACAAAGCTGTCGTAGAAGTCGATGGAAAAACCATCCAAGATCTTCTGAACAGCCTCGAAAAAAACTATCCCGGCCTCAAAGACCGCATTTGCGATGAATCCGGACAGATTCGCCGGTTCGTAAATGTGTTCATCAATGGCGAAGATATCCGCTTCAAAGAGGGTCCCAACACCGCGGTTGCAGAAGGCGCCGAAGTATCGATTATCCCCGCCATTGCAGGCGGAATTTAACCCCCCATTAATGGAAAATACCTTTTGAAATCAACTCGTTTTCAAGGCATACTTTAGGGTATGAAACAGGCCCTAGACCTTATCTTCCCTCAGAACTTGATCAAAGAACCGGTCGTTTTCGAAATGGCCAAGAAGTTCGATGTGGTGTTTAACTTGAGACGGGCCAAGATAACGGAAAAAATAGGCGAAATTGTTCTCGAATTGGAAGGATCGGAAGAGGCCTTAAAAAAAGCGGTGGAGTGGCTCAAAAGCCGCGGGCTCAAAGTTGATCCGGTCACGCATGATACTCTCGAGGGCTAAAGGATAAGCATGAGCGATGTTCTGGTCTTAAACAAAAGCTTTTACGCCATCCAGATCACCGATTGGCGGCGCGCGCTGAGCTTGCTGTATTTGGACCATGCCCGGGCGGTGGACGAAGATTTTAAAACCTACGATTTCCAAGACTGGAAAGAAATGTCCGCCGCGGTACAGAAAGATCCCGCTGGTTATGTCACAACTCCTACCTTCAAAATTCTTATTCCCGATGTCATCACGCTTCGAGCCTTTAACAGCCTTCCCAAATCTGAAGTTAAATTCACCCGACGCAATATCTATGAGCATTACAATTACAAATGCGCCTATTGTGGAATTAAATTTAGCACCAGTGATTTAAATTTGGAGCATGTGGTTCCCAAAAGCCGCGGCGGAAAAACGGATTGGAGTAATATCGTGACGTCTTGCATTCCTTGTAATTTAAGGAAAGGAAGCCGGTTGCCGGATGAAGCCCATATGAAGTTGTTGGTGAACCCCACCAAGCCCAAATGGATCGGTCCGGCCGCGATCGCGTTCCGCCCCAAATTTAAAATCAAAACTTCCTGGCAGCGTTTCATCGATAACATCTACTGGAACGTGGAGCTCGAACACCAATAATCTCTTCGCCGCTCCCCGCGGTTGAATGATTTTTGTTATATTTTTCCCATGAATTTCCGACGATATTTTAAAGCCCTGACCGCCCCCCTTTATCTCGCCTTTTCGGTCCTTCATCCGATCAGTTTGGAGGCGGCCGCCCGTCATCCTCTGGTCGCGGCTCCCGACGCGACGGTAGAGACCATCAGTTGGATTAATAACGACGCCACCAGCACTTTTGATTCCCACATCTATAGTGGAGAGCATTACGTTGCGATCGAACAGCTCGCCAAAATAGCGCAAGCGCAAATGCGCTGGCAGTCCGTCAGTCAGCAAGCCTGTTTGAGCCGAAACACGGGGCTCGTGTGTTTCAACTGGGACCGCCAACAGGTTTATATGAATGGAGAAATCGTCCGCCCCGTTACGAAGATACGGTTCGAACAAGGACAACTCTATATCCCCCTCTTGTTCGTTGCTTCAAAAGCTTTCGCGCAATTCAGCGGCCAAGAATTTTATTGGAACGTTCAAAAGAAACGTCTCACCCAAGAAGAACCGGTGACGATATCCATTCCTCCGATTGTGAATTTGGGAGATCGGTACCAGCTGGCCATTGCCGTCAACAAGGCCATTCCCTATCACATGCTGGAAAACAGTAAAAATAAAATTTGGATTCGTTTTGTTCGAGGGCAGACGGACGGATCGCAAGTATTGGAAGGCGACAATGTCATTCAAGAAATTCGCGTCGCCCAGAAAAGGCATTCGGCGGACCTGATTGTTCAGTTGGGAGGGGGAGCCGTCTCTCATGATGTCTATTACGATCAAGAAACGAAAAAACTGACCATCGATGTTTTTAAAAATGCAACAGACAGCTTTCCCGACGTAAAATCAAATCCCGTTGTTTCCTTGCCGCCGGCTTCTCTCCCTGTGGCGGCCGCGCCGCCAACCCCTTCTTCGGATCCCCACACGTGGACCGTGGTCATCGATCCGGGTCATGGCGGCATGGATCCCGGCGCCATCGGATCACGCGGAACATTTGAGAAAGATGTGAACCTCAAGATGAGCAAAGAGTTGGCCGCCGTGTTAAAAAAGAATAAAAATTTTAGAGTCATCTTGACTCGGGATAAAGACCAGTTTCTTACTCTCTCTGAAAGAACCATCATCGCGAACAAAGCGAAAGCCGATATTTTTATTTCGATCCACTGCAATTCTTCCCTTTCGGTCAAGACATCCGGATTTGAGGTCTATATTTTGTCTCCTGAAGCCAGCGACCAAGCGGCGGCGGCCGTGGCGCGGATGGAAAATTCCGTGGTCTCTTTGGAAGCGAAAAAAGGGGAAAACAGTTCCCGTTTAAGCGAGTTGTTGGCGTCGATGGCCGTTTATAACAC
>CAZJOE010000140.1:0-5686 GCA_964547555.1 uncultured Elusimicrobia bacterium
ATCTGGGACATTCTTGAACAAGTGACGCGCGATATCCCCATCATGTTAAACCGCGCCCCCACGCTGCACCGCTTGGGCGTGCAGGCTTTCATGCCGATCTTGATTGAAGGAAAATCTATTCAGTTGCATCCGCTGACGTGTTCGGCTTTTAACGCCGACTTCGACGGAGACCAAATGGCCGTTCACGTGCCGCTTTCCTTGGAAGCCCAGCTTGAAGCAAAGCTTCTCATGATCGCGACCAACAACATCTTGTCCCCTGCTTCGGGTAAGCCGATTGCGGTTCCTTCTCAGGACATGATTTTGGGCGTGGCGTACATGACCAAATATAAAGAAGGCGTTGAAGGCGAAGGCCGGTATTTCTCCAGCCGTGACGAAGTGGTTTCGGCGTTTCAAAATGAAACCATCAGCCTCCATGCTCGAATCAAAGTGGCCGGCGTCAACACGCTTAGAGAAGAAGGGGTCGCAGACAACGACCAGAAAGATGCTTCCAAGTGGAAAGATTGGACAACCGTGGGACGCATTCTATTCAACGATGTTGTTCCGACCGAACTCGGATATATCAACATCAATGTCTCCAAGAAAGAAGTCGCGAACCTGGTGGACCGCTGCTACAGAGAACTCGGCGCCTATAAAACCTCGATCTTCCTGGACCAGGTGAAGAAGCTTGGTTACACCTACGCCACGAAGGCCGGTGTTTCCATTTCCGTTGCCGACTTTCACATTCCCACCCAAAAGCAAGACATCGTGAAGCGCGCTCAGGTCCAAGTGAAAGAAATTGCCAAACAGGCCAAGATGGGAATCATCACGGACTCCGAACGGTACAATAAGATCATCGACCTTTGGACCCACGTGACCGACGAAGTCGCCGACCACATGTTCGACCAGATGCAAAAACAAGACGCCGCTCCGTTTAACGCCAAGACGAAAAAGTTTAACCCGGTGTTCTTGATGGCCGACTCAGGCGCCAGAGGTAGCCGTCAGCAAATTCGCCAGCTCGGCGGTATGCGCGGTCTCATGCAAAAACCCCAGAAGAAACTGACCGGGGCCGTCGGTGAAATTATCGAAAACCCCGTTATCGCTAATTTCCGAGAAGGCCTCTCGGTTCTCGAATACTTTATCTCGACCCACGGAGGCCGCAAAGGTCTCGCCGACACGGCCCTTAAAACAGCCGACGCCGGTTACTTAACACGCCGCCTGATCGACGTCGCCCACGACATTGTCGTGACCGAAGAAGATTGCAACACCATCAACGGCGTTTCCGTCGGAACCTTAAAGTCCGGCGAGGACATTGTTGAAACCGTGGAAGAACGTATCCTCGGCCGCGTTTGTTTGGACAACATCGCTGATCCTCTTTCCGATGAAGTGATCGTGAAAGTCGGTGAAATGATTTCAGCCGAACAAGGCAAGAACCTGACCAAAGCCGGCATCGACCGTTTGCGCATTCGCTCTGTTCTCACCTGCGAAGCCAAAATCGGTTGCTGCGCTCAGTGCTACGGCATGAACTTGGCCACCGGCCGCCGCGTTGAAATCGGCGAAGCCGTCGGTATCATCGCCGCTCAGTCCATCGGTGAACCGGGAACTCAGCTCACGCTTCGAACCTTCCACATCGGTGGAACGGCCAGCCGCGTTATCCAACGTTCCCAGATCATGGCCAAGGAAGCCGGTAACATTAAGTTCCACGGCATCCGGACGTTGACGAACCGGGAAAATCAAGAAATTTGCGTGTCGCGAAACGGATTTATTTCCATTCGCGAAACCGGAGGAAAAGAACGCTCTCATTACGAAGTCCGCTACGGCGCCAGAATCAAAGTAACTGATGGTAAGAAAGTTGATAAGGGCGACCTGCTCGTTGAGTGGGACCCTTATTCTCTCCCCATCCTCACCGAAGAAGAAGGGACCGTGAAGTTGGAAGACGTAACAGAAGGTGTGACGCTCCACGAAGAAAAGAACCGGATCACAGGACTCATTGAACGCGTGATCATCGAACACCGCGTTGAAGCGCTCCATCCTCAGATCGTCATCATCGGAAAAACGGGCAAAACAGTCGCCACGTATCCGCTTCCTATCGACACCAACCTCGTCGTTCAAGACGGCGACAAAGTGAAGCAGGGAGACATCCTCGCGAAAATTCCGCAGGAAATTTCAAAGTCCAAGGACATCACGGGCGGTCTGCCTCGCGTCGCCGAACTTTTCGAAGCTCGGAAACCGAAGAACCCGTCTATTGTGTCTGAAATCGAAGGAAGCGTGAAATTGGCGCCGACGCCCAAAGGCGGCCTTAAAGTTATCGTGACCAACGAAGAAACCGGAATGCAAAGAGACTACGCCGTTCCTCAAGGTAAACACTTGGTTGTTTACGAGGGCGACCGCGTGGGCGTGGGAGAACCCCTCGTCGACGGAGCCGTGAACCCTCACGACGTGCTCAAAGTTAAGGGCGCCAAAGAAGTCCAGGAATTTCTTGTGAACGAAATCCAAGAAGTGTACCGGCTGCAAGGCGTTATCATCAACGATAAGCACATCGAAGTGATCGTTCGTCGGATGTTGTCAAACGTGATTATCACGAAATCCGGAGGCACGGATCTCTTGGCCGGGGAAATTGTTCCTCGCAACAAATTCGCTCTCATGAACAAGACCGCGAAGAAAGGTGAACAAGCTGAAGCCCAGCCGGTTCTCCTCGGAATCACGAAGGCCTCACTCGCTTCTGAATCCTTCATCTCGGCCGCCAGCTTCCAAGAAACAACTCGCGTGTTGGTGGAAGCCGCTACCACCGGCGCCGTGGACGAACTCAAAGGTCTTAAAGAAAACGTGATCATCGGTCATCTGATCCCAGCTGGAACGGGGTTCTATGAACGGGGCTTAATCGAAAAAGCCGCGGAAAAAGCCGAAAAAGAAAAAGAGAAAAAGAGTTAATTTATGCCAACAACAAATCAATTGATTCGCGGTATCCGCGAAGCCCAGACAGTCAAAACAAAATCGCCGGCCCTTGTGTCCTGCCCTCAGCGGCGCGGGGTTTGCACCCAGGTGAAAACCACGACGCCGAAAAAACCAAACTCGGCCCTTCGTAAAATCGCCCGCGTGAAACTCACCACCGGAAATGAAGTCACCGCTTACATTCCGGGCGTCGGCCACAACCTCCAAGAGCACTCGATTGTGCTTATTCGCGGCGGCCGTGTGAAAGACTTGCCGGGTGTTCGCTACCACATCATCCGCGGCGTTTTGGACGCCGCCGGCGTTAACGATCGGAAACAAGGCCGCTCCAAATACGGAGCCAAGAAAGCCAAACCCAAGGCTTAAGGTTAGGAGAAGACAATGCCACGCAAAGACTTAAAAGCAAGAGAAAGACGAGTTAACACCACGCCCGATCCGATTTATAAATCGATCCACGTGTCTCAGTTCATCAACAAGATTATCCAAGGTGGAAAGAAATCCACGGCCGAACGGATTTTCTACGGGGCCATGGAACAGATCAAAAAGAAAGCCAATGAAGAACCGTTGAACACGTTTAACCGGGCCCTTGAAAATGTCCGTCCTCTGCTCGAAGTAAAAGCCCGCCGCGTCGGGGGAGCCACTTATCAGGTTCCCATCGAAGTCACCGCCGACCGGGGAACCGGTTTGGCCATGCGCTGGATTTTGACCTTCTCTCGTTCTAAAACGGGAAAATCGATGGCTGAACGGTTGGCCGATGAACTTTTGTCCGCCGCCAAAAAAGAAGGCTTGTCGATTAAGAAGCGTGAAGACACCCACAAGATGGCTGAAGCCAACAAAGCTTTTGCTCATTACCGCTGGTAATTTAAACTCCAAACCTAAACTCTAAATCCGAAACAATTTATGGCTGAAACCAAAGAACCACCCAAAGATAAAATTCGCAACGTTGGAATTATCGCGCACATTGATGCGGGAAAAACCACCACGACGGAACGGATTCTCTATTACACCGGCCGTATCTATAAGATCGGTGAAGTGCATGACGGAACCACTGTCATGGATTGGATGGAACAAGAAAGAGAACGCGGTATTACGATTACCTCCGCCGCCACCCATTGCAGCTGGAAAGACTGCGACTACAATATCATCGACACGCCGGGACATATTGACTTTACCGCTGAAGTGCAACGCTCGCTTCGCGTGCTGGACGGGGCCGTGGTTCTTTTGGACGGATCTCAAGGCGTCGAACCGCAGTCTGAAACCGTGTGGCGTCAAGCCACCGAGTACGGCGTTCCTCGTATCGTTTTCGCAAACAAAATGGACAAACTGGGGGCCGATTTTTATATGTGCCTCAAATCCATCCATGAGAAACTGGGCGCCAATGCGGTGCCCATCCAATTACCGATCGGAATTGAATCCACATTTAAAGGCATGATCGATTTGGTCAAAATGAAAGCGCTCATGTGGAGCGGTGAAGAACTGGGCGCCAAATATCAAGAAGTTGAAATTCCCGCCGATCAATTGGAAGAAGCAAAAAAATATCGCGAGACCATGATTGAGAAGCTCTCTGATTTTGACGATGACTTGGCCCACAAATATCTGGAAGGGAAAGCCGATGATGTCAGCGTTGAGGATCTCAACCGAATCATGAGAATAGCCACGATCTCAGGAAAATTCTTTCCTTTTATGTGCGGGACCTCTTTTAAGAACAAGGGCGTTCAGCCGTTGCTCGATGCCGTTAATATGTACCTTCCTTCTCCCATGGACACCAAAGAATTGAAAGGGATTGATCCAGACAATGGCAATGAAATCGTCCGCCGGAAAGAAGACAATGAAGAGTTAACCGCTCTTGCTTTTAAAATTCAGTCTGACCCGCATGTCGGAAAGCTAACTTTCATCCGCGTTTATTCCGGTGTTCTTAAAGCGGGATCCGAAGTTTTTAATCCCACGACCCGCGGACGTGAACGCATCGGCCGCATCATGCGCCTCCACGCCGACAAACGTGAAGAAGTTGATTTTATTACCGCCGGAAATATTGGCGCGGTGATCGGACTCAAAGGGGTTAAAACGGGACATACGATTTGTGAGGAAAATACTCCTATTATTATTGAACCGCCGAAATTTCCCAATCCCGTTATTTCCGTCGCCATCGAACCCAAATCTCAAGCCGACGAAGAAAAAATGGGTCTCGCGCTCAATCGTCTCGCTGAAGAAGATCCTACTTTTACGGTTAAATCCGATATGGAAACCAATCAAACCATCATCGCCGGAATGGGCGAACTTCACTTGGAAATTCTCGTGGACCGCATGAAGCGCGAATTTAAAGTGGATGCCAACGTGGGCAAGCCGCAGGTGGCTTACCGGGAAACCATTCGCGGCAAGGTTGAACAAGAAGGGAAATATATCAAGCAATCGGGCGGCCGTGGAAACTATGGTCATGTGTGGCTTATTATCGAACCCAATGAAACAGGGAAGGGTTACGAATTTGTCGACAAGATCAAAGGCGGACGCGTCCCCAAAGAATATATTCCTTCGGTCCAAAAAGGTTTGATCAACGCGCTCGACACCGGTGTTTTGGCAGGCTTCCCCGTGGTCGATGTTAAGATCACCCTTTTCGACGGAAGCTATCACGACGTTGACTCCAATGATATGGCTTTCCAAATTGCTTCTTCTATTGCTTTCAAAGAAGGCTGCAGAAGAGCGAAACCTATTTTGTTAGAACCGATAATGAAAGTGGCCATCACGACGCCGAAAGAATACATGG
>CAZJOE010000141.1:0-5683 GCA_964547555.1 uncultured Elusimicrobia bacterium
TGTCAGTGAAGGATCGGCCATCAGGGCGGTTTTTTCCGTGGAATTCCAAGCGATCCTTCGAACGTTTAATCTTCGCCCCAATATCGTTCTCCAATCCGAATCGGTCGTGATTGATGGAAGAAAAGTGAACCGGGACTTGGATTATTTCATCGATTACGATATCGGCCTCATCACTTTCTTTAATGACGATTTGATTCGAGAATCTACGACCATCGAAGTGACCTATGAATTCGCTCCCTTTGGCGGAACCTTGGGCGAAACATTGGTCGGCGCAAGGGGGACCTATGACATTTTAAGTAACAAACGTTTGGCGGGGGTCAATATGGAAAGTTGGACCGCGGGATCAACCGTTCTCTATAACTTTGCCGCGAAACCCACGGCGCCTCCCGACATCCGGTCCACGCCGGCCAGTTTGATGGTGACGGAAGCCGACACCAATATGAAAGGCGTTCAATTTGGAAAATTACCCCTTAAAACCAATTTTTCGGCTGAAGGAGCCCGCTCCAGTCAGGATCCCAATCTTTTTGGAAAAGCGTTGATTGATTCTTTCGAAGGGCTCAAACAAGAGGATTCAAGTCCTATGTTGAAGGACTCGTGGTTGGTATCCGCCAATCCAGTTGAGGGCAGTTACAACGTTGTGTCAAAATTTTCAGGTCGTGAAAATACGGGACCCGGCACACCCAGTCATTTGCGGTGGGAGGACACGGATGTTCTCACCTTGGATCCCAATGACGAAAACGCAACGCAAAAAGCGCTGGTTGTTTCTTACGATTTAGAAGATACAAACGAGCAGGTTTCTTTGGTTAACGTTGTTTCCTTGGCCGGTAGAGATTTTTCTAAGAAATCAAATTTGGAAATTGAAGTTCAGGGCGCGGGACCCATCAATGGTCAGGATGTAGATTTAATCGTCGACTATGGAACTTTTAACGAAGATTCAGACGAGGATAATATTCTCGACACCGAAGATCTGAATCCTTTGGACGGAGTTTTAAATTTGGGAGAGGACATCGGTTGGCAATTCGACGGCCCCTTGGGCACTATTCGAGTCGGCGGAAACAACACCCGTATGGACACGGAAGATTTTAACAATGACAAATCCTTAAATTCCTCAGACCTTCCGGTCTTGGAAGGGGGCGGGCCTTTGTTTACGTTGTCGGATCTAAGCTTTTCCGATCGGCAGGTTTTCCGGGTGCCTTTAAACATTCAATCGCGGCCCGTGAATATTCAAAATAACTTTGCGGCGGTAAGACAGGTGCGCATCACCATCCGAAGCCGTGCCGCGACGCGCGTCACGGGCGCTATTACGATATCCAAGATCTCGATGGTTGGGACAAATTGGGACCCGCCCGAATTAACCAATCTCTCCAGCACCATGACGGTCCGGGCTGTTAACAACAAAGACGATGCCCAGGCCCCGACTTTTTATGTGCCCTTGGTTGGAAATCCTGATTACAGCGCCCTTTACAAAGACGCGGTTCCAACCGGCGACGATTTCAGGGAGCAAGCGTTGGCCATTAACTACACCTTGGAGCCGCAATCGACCGGGACCACTGTAGATAAATTTGGCGCCGTCCGTGATTTCTCCAAACACGATTCTTTACGGTTTTTCTTATTTAGGCGAAATGACGGCAATGAGGATGGCTATTTTTTCTTCCAAGCCGGGTCGGAAACGGATTTTCAAGAAGCGGCCATTGACATAGCCGACATTCCAGACGGCGTTTGGACGATGATCGATTTGAAACAAGCGGATGTTAACAGTGATGGAATTCCTGATACCTGGCAATCAAGTAATCCTAATGTAAGGGTGAGGCGGCAAGGCGCTATTCCGAATTTAAGCCAGATCGCTCAACTGAAAGTCGGAATTGTGAACGATACCGCCGCCACCATTGCCAATGAAATTTGGTTGAACGAAATTCACGTCAGTGGGTCGCATCAAAGAATCGGGAACGCCAAAAAATATGCTTTCGATTCCACCTGGGAAAATTGGATGGATTTTGGAGGAAGTTTTAGAAACGTCGACCGCCATTGGCAGACACCCACCACTCCTATCACCAATCAAGACAGCGAACAAGAAACAGCTTTTTTCAATTTTAATCGGTTGAGCGTTTTGCCGATGACTTTTAAAACAAGCCGTGACACCACGGTCACTCCCTCGGCTTTCCAATCCAATTCAAACTCCTTGGTTTCGGTGCTTGATGAGGGCCGCGTCGAAAATAAGCACCACGCGGGGACAGCCAGTTTGCTGATTCCTAAGCTTCCGCAGTTTTCTTTCAATTACAACCAAGACATCTCAGAAAATACCATCACGCAAAGAACGGAGAAAACAGACGCGTTCCGTGCGGGAACCACGTATTCTCCGACCCTGAAGAACGATATTCTGCCCGGAGGATTCTTGACCTTCCGGCCCATTCCTACAGCGATCACGCTCAATTATGGCCGTACGCTCACCAAGGTTGATTATTCAGAGTTGGAAAGTCTTTCTCAAGCGGGTGTTTCCACCACCCCTTTTGCCTCTACCGACATAACTCAGGTTTCGGAAGAGAACGAGGCGCGGTTGGCCTTTTCATTTTGGGATGGGTTCAATATCAACCCGACTTATAAATTGAAAATCGATAAAGATAGACGAGATTTTCGCGAAGATGAACTAACCAATCCAACTCTCAACCCATCCCAATCGGCAGGCCTGAATGGGTTGGAAAATAAACTTGTTCCTCGCGCCATTGCGCAAACGGTGAGCGCTTCTGGAAACTTGCGGCTTCTTAAATGGCTTGATCCCCGGTTCAACTACACTTATTCCGGAACGGAAACCAATAACACCACGACGTTAACCGACACAACGGGATATCTTTTAAAGAGTATCGACCGGACCAGCTCCGGAGAACTTTCGGCCACCATTCAAGCCGCTCAAGTTGTTCCTTCGACCAAGTTGTTTAGTTCCTTAAATATTAACACCAGCTACAAAGTTGAAAATGGGGATTCTTATAAGAACGTCCCGGGAGATTTTGGTTGGAAGAGTAAATTGTGGGTGGGAACCCCGTTAAACATCAGCTCGTCGACTTCCGATTTGGCCAGTCGTTCCAATTTGACGGACAAAAGAACTTTCCGCACCAACACCTCTTGGCTTCCTTTTGTTGGTTACAGAATTGAAGCCGGCCGGGCCAAACCCTTGTCGACGCTCTCTCTAACAAATAATTACCTTCTAACGACTGAAGATAGTGAAACAACCGGGACGACCAAGAGAATTAAATCAGTGACGTTGCCGGACGTGATCGTCACCATCAATGACACCGAAGATTTCTTCAATATTAAAAAGGTGATAGATGAGTCCCGCTTGGTGGTGAAAGCCAATGTGAAGAAGGATGACACGGTTAATATCGATAAGAAGAAAACCGAATCCTATGGGACCGATTACCAATTTAAATTGATGAAAAAATGGGACGTGGCTACTTCCTACAACATTTCTAAAGCACGCCAGAGCAGTCTGATTTCAAGCCTCCTTTCCAGCGAATCCGACACGAAAAACTATTCCGTCCAAACCAGAATTCCCAACGGGAATTGGGCTTACACGCCGCGCTACCAAAGAAGCGAGTCAAACGCGCGGGATTCCGTGAACATTACCAACGACCTCCGGTCCGATACAATTTCCGTCCAGATTTACGGGGACATCAACAGGCCCTTAGGCATCCGCTTCGGCCGGTTTGAATTGGGCGTGGCCAATCGGTTGATCATGAATTCGACGCTTCAATGGGAAAAACGAAGGTCCAACGTAAATCCTAGCACGAATTTTCTCGACCTTTATACGGGCACCATTTCAGGAGACTATACGTTGTCTCGTAATTTCCGGATGGCACTCAGCGGTAATTTCAATCAAGAAGTCCACCATCCCGATTTTTCAAAACTAGACCAAACTTCATTCGGTATCGGTACCACGTTGACGATTCAGTTCTAAGATTGTTCAAATGGCCTCATGAACCCTTGGCTCCGGGTTCCCCTCCGCCTGATATTCCCATCCATCTGCCTCCTCTGTAAAACCGATCTTCTCGAAGATCGGGAAAGTCTTTGCCTGTCCTGCCGAAAAGGGATTCGCTTGGAATTAAAAATCGACCTTCGCCCCACAAAATCTTTGGACGCGTTGATTTCAGTGACAATCTTTGAAGGAAAAATTAGAGAACTGATTCATTTATTCAAATACAAAGGACATGAAAATTTTTCAAAAATCTTAAGTTCCCTGATGGTCGGGCCTTTGGAGAAATTTGGATTTAAGTTCGATTGTGCCGTTCCCGTCCCTTCCCCGTTTTGGCGGGAAATGAGGAGGGGGTATAACCCCAGCAGACTGTTGGCTGAAGATTTGGCCGGCCGGCTTCATATTCCCTGGAAAGACCGATGGTTGAAAAGAAAAAGTTGGAGCCGTCCTCAAATGAAGCTTTCACGAAAAGAAAGAATCAAAAACGCCACGGCCAGTTTTTTTACACGTCGTCATCTGCCGGGAATTGGGGGGAGTTATGTGCTCCTGGTCGATGACGTGGTCACGACGGGCGCGACCTTAAAACATTGCGCTTTCTTGCTCAGGTCGGCAGGTGCTCAATCTGTTGTCGCTGTGGCTTTTGCGAGAGACCTCTTCAATCAAAAGGGGAATTGACGAATCCCCGGCATATGACTATAATCCTGGCTCGTTTTTGATGGTCGGATGGACACCTTCCCCGCCTCAATTAATTTCCCAAATACAGAATACAGGAGTTATTCAATGTCAGTGAAAGTTGCAATCAATGGTTTCGGACGTATCGGCCGCTTGGCGCTTAAAGCCGGTCTTAAAAATAAAAATCTTGAATTTGTCGCGGTGAACGATTTGACCAGCGCCAAAACATTGGCCCACCTTTTCAAATACGATTCGACCTTCGGAGTTTATCCGGGAACGGTCACCGCCAAAGAAGGCGCTATTGTCGTCGATGGAAAAGAAATTAAAGTCACCAGTGAAAAAGATCCCTCGAAACTTCCATGGAAACAACTCGGTATTGACATCGTGATCGAATCGACCGGTTATTTCACTGAAGGCGAAAAAGCGAAGATGCACATCACCGCCGGTGCGAAGAAAGTTATCATCTCCGCTCCCGCCAAAGGCGAAGACATCACGGTTTGCATGGGCATCAACAGCAAGTCGTATGATCCAGCCAAGCACAACATCATTTCCAACGCATCCTGCACCACCAACGCTTTGGCCCCGCTCGTGAAAGTTCTTCATGAAAACCTTAAAGTAAAATCGGGCCTGATGACCACGATCCACTCCTTCACCAACGACCAGAGCACGCTCGACTTCCCGCACTCGGACCTGCGCCGCGCTCGGACCGCTTCGGCCAACATGATCCCGACTTCAACCGGGGCCGCCAAAGCCATCGGCTTGGTGCTTCCTGAACTCAAAGGGAAACTGAACGGGATGTCCATGCGCGTTCCGACCGAAGACGTTTCGATCGTCGACCTCACCGTCGAAGTTGAAAAGGCCACCACGAAAGAAGAAGTGAACGCCCTTTTCAAGAAAGCTTCCGAAACCGGCGACCTGGCTCCTTACATCCAATACACGGAAGAGCCTCTGGTATCGCGCGACTTCAAAGGAAACCCCAGCTCGTCCATCATTGACGGCGGCGTGACCGGTGTTATGGAAGGGAAATTGGTCAAAGTTTTCGGTTGG
>CAZJOE010000142.1:0-5675 GCA_964547555.1 uncultured Elusimicrobia bacterium
CACATTCAATTGGCTTTGTCCCAGTTGGACCTGCTTCCTCCCGGCGAAGCCCGAGACCTTCTCAGCAGCCTCGCCGAACTTCTCCACGACCGCAAATCCTAAATCCCTTCCGTGGACAGCGCTCGTCCATTCCTCGACCATCTAGAAGAAGCCCGCCGCCGTCTTATTCTGTGCCTTGCATGCTTGGCGGTTTTTTCCGTGGCCGCCTATTATTACGTCGATCCCATTTTGAATTGGCTGGCCAAACCCGTCGGTGAATTTGTTTTCACGACGCCGTCCGAAGCCTTATTTATCCGTTTCAAAATTGCCGGTTCAGTGGGCGTCGTCGTTAGTTTCCCTTTCTTTATTTTCCAAATGTGGCGCTTCCTCGCGGTGGCCCTCGAAAAGCGCGAAAAGTCGCTGGTCCTTCTGGCCGTCCCCGCTTCAATCGCCCTCTTTTTTATCGGCATGGCCATTGCAGTCTTTGGCGTGGCTCCTGTGGCCGTTAAATTCTTGCTCTCTTTTTCATCCCCAGAACTCAAACCGTTTATCTCAATCGAGTCTTATTTATCCTTTTTGTTTTGGATGATTATTGGCTTCGGCGTTCTCTTCCAATTGCCCCTTGTGATCGTGGCTTTGGCGGCCGCCGGCGTGGTCCAAGCCGGCACCCTGTCCGAATACAGGCGGCATATCATCCTGGCCATTTTCATCGCCGCCGCCTTCCTTACCCCGGGTCCTGATTTTTTCAGCCAGCTTTTATTAGCAATCCCAGCTTATCTCCTGTTTGAAATATCTCTTCTTGTGGCTCGGCGTGTGCAAAAAAGAGGTTGATTGATGTTATAACTAAGTTATAATATAGTTATAATAGGAATAAAGGAGGAAATTTATGGTTAAACGCCTTTCTGCAGTGGGAAACAGTGCCGCGCTCATCATTGATAAGCCCATCTTGGAACTTCTCCATATAGGCATGGAAACTGATCTAGATATTCACACCGACGGGACAAATCTCATTATTTCTCCCGTGAAGAATGAAGAAAATGACCGTGTGCAAGCGGCCCACGCGCGAGTTCTTTCTCGTCATGCCAAAACATTTCGTAAATTGGCAGGACCCTCTGGAAAATGAATGAAACGCCTTCCTTCTTAACCGAAGAGCAAATACTTTCCTTTCACAGGAATCAATTGAAGCTCTATGGTGGGCAGGAAGGTATTCGTGATAGGGGATTATTATATTCGGCCATGGCTCAGCCTGAGGCGAGTTTTGGAGGGGAATATTTACATAGTTTCCCATTTGGCATGGCCGCCGCTTACGCGTACCATATCAGTGAGAATCAACCGTTTGTTGATGGTAATAAAAGGACGGCTCTTGACTGTGCGCTTACTTTCCTGGAATTATGCGGAATTTCAATCGAGGATCCTAAAGGCAATCTTTATCAGGCCATAATCGATATGGGGAGTAAACGACTTTCCAAGCCTGAATTAGAAAAATTTCTTAAAAGTTTAGCGAAGAAGTAGGCCAAAAGACCCCCTATTTCGAGGGGTTGCCAAAGGGCGGAATTTTGTTATAATCCGGGCCTCTTGTTTTTGGGGGAATCCGCCTTTTTTAGTCCATCCTGGCAAGCAATCAATTAATTTATTCTAAGGAGATTAGAGACTTTTAATGACATCCAATACCACGGTACCAACACCAGAACCAGTCGTTTCGATGAAATCCTTGCTTGAAGCCGGAGTCCATTTCGGCCACCAAACCCATCGGTGGAACCCCAAGATGAGCCGCTACATTTACGGCAGCCGCAACAACATTCACATCATCGATCTCCAGAAAACCGTTCGCGAGCTTAAGAAAGCCCTCTCTTTCCTCAAAACCGTCGCTGAATCGCAGAAAGAAATTCTCTTCATCGGCACCAAAAGACAAGCCCAAGATTCCATCGTGCAAGAAGCGCGTCGTTGTGGAATGCCGTATGTGGCGGAACGTTGGCTGGGCGGAACCTTGACCAATTTTGAAACCATTCGTAAATCCATCAGCCGTCTCACCGAACTTGAAACCCTCAAAGAAAAAGGCGTGTTGGACCTCCTCTCCAAAAAAGAATCCTCCCGAAAAGAAAAAGACATGAAACGCTTGTCCAAATCGTTGATCGGCATTAAAAACATGAGCGTTCTTCCGGGTTGCCTTTTCATCGTGGACGCGTCCAATGAAGGAACCGCCATCGCTGAAGCCCGCCGCATTGGTATTCCCATCGTCGCTGTTTGCGACACCAACACCGATCCAGACGACATTGATTATCCCATCCCCGGCAATGACGACGCTATCCGCGCGATCCGTTTGATCACAGGGCTCGTCGCCGATTCCATTCTTCAAGGCAAATCCATTGTGGAGCAAGCCGAAGCCAAAGAAGCTTCCGATGAAGCCGCTGCCGCCAATGCCGAATTTTCAGAACCAACCTCTGAGGAATCCGCTCCCGTTTCTCTATGACCGCCGCCGTGGAAATTAAAGCCGCCGATGTCCAGAAACTTCGCCAAGCTACCGGCGCGGGTCTCATGGATTGCAAGAAAGCCCTCGCGGATGCGGGGGGCGATTTTGCCAAAGCTGAAAAGCTTCTTCGTGAACGCGGTATCTCCAAGTCATCCAAACGACTGGACCGCAATGCCGGAGAAGGGATTGTGGAAGCCTGGCTCTCCTCCGATTTAAAAGAAGGCATTCTTCTGGAAATGAACTGCGAAACCGACTTTGTCGCGCGCAACGATGAATTTATCTCGCTTGCAAAATCGATTGTTTCTCAAATCAAATCCAACGCCGCCTGGAAATCCGCGAGCGAAATTCCGACCGAGCCGATCTTGGCCTTGTCAGGAAAAATCGGAGAAAAAATGGAAGCCCGCCGGTTTGCCCGGTACAAAACCGAAAGCGGCCTCATCGATTCTTATATCCATACCGGAGCCAAAGTGGGCACCATCGTCCAAATTGATTCCAAAAAAGGCGGAGCGCCCAGCCCTGTTCTTAAAGAACTTGCGCATGAAATTGCTCTCCAAATCGTCGCTGTTAGCCCCGCTTATCTCAACAAAAGCGAAGTGCCGGCCGACGTCGTCGAACGTGAAAAAGAAATCACCAAGAAACAGATGGAAGGGCAGAACAAGCCACCCGAACTTTTAGAGAAGATTGCCACCGGAAAATTGGCCCAGTATTTCGCGGCCAATTGCCTTCTTGATCAGCTTTACGTGAAAGACGCCGCGGGAAAGACCACGATCCAACAACTCGTGGAAGAAGCCGCGAAAAAAGACGGCACCGAGTTTACTGTGGTCCGGTTCGCCCGTTTTCGCGTCGGCGCAGACTGAAAACCCCCACCTGAATGAAGCGGGTCGTCCTTAAACTCTCTGGAGAGGCTCTTCTCTTAAAAGGCCAGTCTGGAGTCGACCTTGAAAGCCTCTTCCACATTGCCAACGAAATAAAACTCTCCGTTTCTCGTTCTACTCAATTGGCCATCGTTGTGGGCGGAGGAAATATTTGGCGCGGCGGCCGCGGTAAAGGTTTAAGCTTAGAGCGCGCTATTTCCGACAACATGGGAATGCTCGCCACTCTCATCAACTCTCTGGCCCTCCAAAACGCTCTCGAACAGATGAATGTGCCCACCCGCGTGATGTCCGCTATTCCCGTTGCCCATGTGGCTGAATCTTATATTCGCAGACGCGCCATTCGTCATATGGAAAAAGGACGCGTCGTGCTCTTCGCCGCCGGAACCGGTAACCCCTATTTCTCGACGGACACGGCCGCCGCCCTACGCGCCTCTGAAATCAACGCCGACCTTTTGCTGAAAGCCACTCATGTCGACGGTGTTTATAGCGCGGACCCCAAGACCAACAAAGGCGCCAAATTTTTTAGAAGCATCACCTTGACCGAAGCGTTGAAGCGCCGGTTGGAGATCATGGACGCGTCGGCGTTGTCGTTGTGCCGCGAAAACAATCTTCCGATCCGGGTGTTCAATCTTCACAAGTCAAAAAATATCGCGCGTGCCGTGCGGGGTGAGAATATCGGAACGTTGGTTACGCCCTAACAAAGGAGCCTACAAATGAGTTTGCAAACTATTTTAGCCGAGGCCGAACAAGTCATGAAAAGGACGCTGGAGAAAATGAGCAGTGACTTCTCTGGAGTTCGAACCGGTCGAGCGTCTTCTCACATTTTAGACCCCATTCGCGTCAAAGCCTATGGAGCTGATGTGCCTCTTCAGCAAGTGGGGACCGTGGCCGTGACCGAAGGCCGCACCATCGAAGTTCGTCCGTGGGACGTGTCACTTCTTCCTGAAATCGAAAAAGCCGTGTTGACCGCCAACTTGGGCGTGACGCCGAACAATGACGGGAAAATCATGCGTCTTGTGTTTCCGGCCCTGAATGAAGACCGTCGCAAAGATTTGGTGAAATTGGTGAAGAAGATGGCTGAAGATTTCCGCATCTCTCTTCGGAATGAACGCCGTGACGCCATCGAGAAACTTAAGAAAGAAGAAAAAGATCTCACGCTGACCAAAGATTTGAGAGTCCAAGGTGAAGAAAAAGTCACCGGCCTCACGAATATTTACATCAAAAAGATCGACGATTTTCTCGCCAACAAAGAAAAAGAGATCCTAGAAGTTTAAGCCACTTGGATAAAATCGACAAAACACGTCTTCCCCAGCATGTCGCTATTATTATGGATGGAAACGGCCGCTGGGCCAAGAAAAGAAGCCTGCCTCGTTTGTGGGGCCACCGAATGGGCACCAAATCCGTTCGCGACATTGTTGAAGCAGCGGGACAACTGGGCATTAAAGTTCTCACGCTCTACGCTTTCTCAACTGAGAATTGGGCCCGCCCCAAAACGGAAGTGAGCGGTTTGATGCGCCTCCTTAAAGGCACGCTCAAAAGAGAAGAAGCCCACCTCGATAAAAACAACGTCCGTCTTGAAACCATCGGCGACATTAAGAAGCTTCCCTCGGAAGTTCAAGAACAGCTCACCAAAACCCGCCAATTCCTTTCGAAAAATACCGGCCTGATCTTGGTTCTCGCGCTTAATTATGGAGGCCGGCAAGATATCGTGGAAGCCGCCAATAAAGCGGTCGCTTCCGGCCAAAAGGTCTTGTCCGAGAAAACAATTTCAGCTTTTCTTTCCACCGCTGCTTTTCCCGAACCGGATCTATTGATCCGCACGTCCGGCGAACTTCGTGTCTCCAATTTTCTTTTGTGGCAGATAGCCTATGCGGAACTCCATGTCACTCCGGTTCTATGGCCCGATTTTAGGCGGGATCATTTCTATCAAGCTATTTTGGATTTTCAATCTCGCGATCGCCGTTTTGGCGGAGTGAGCTGATGGTCCTTCCTCGGATTATCACCGCGATTCTTTTGGTTCCGATCATCCTTCCCATTATTTGGGTGGGATCTTTCCCATTTTTCATGTTTGTTTTGGCTATTACCATTTTGGGATTCTGGGAATATTCAAACATGGCTGAGCAAGGCGGTTATCCCAATCAATTGGTGATGGGAATTATCGGATCATTTTTAATTTTGATGGCCCTTTTTTTGGATGGCGCTGCGCCCTGGGGACCGATTCATAAAAGTCCCAGTCCCTTGTTTATTCTCATGCTTTGGACCTTCGCCTCTTTCATGAGGGAATTCTTCCGAGGAGACAAAGGCCATTCCTTGCTTCGGATCATGACCACTTTGTTGGGGGTTGTTATTTG
>CAZJOE010000143.1:0-5670 GCA_964547555.1 uncultured Elusimicrobia bacterium
CTCCAACAAATGACGGACGGTGATGCGGCGGCTCAATTGCCTGGAATTATTTTTGGAGGAGACGGATCGATTGGTTTGTATGACGATATAACGCGCTCGATGTTGCTTATCGGTAAAGATGGTTCTCAAAATTTCCGTTCGACACCACTTTCGCAGGTTCAAAGTTTCACTCTGAACATTGTTCCCGAAACGGACAGTAAATCACCGGTCAATCAGCTGATGACCAAGTTGTCTCAAGTGATTAGCGGAAACTTCTTCGCAAAGTTGTTTGGATACAACTGGGATCCGCAAACCGCGAGCGTCGCGCTTGAGGTGATGAGGGACCTGATCATGCCGGAAGGTGAAGATAATTGGACGCCGCAACAATCGCGTTTGGTATCTAATTTGGTTGCCGCGGTGGCTGTTAATGCCGTCACGCGTGAAGAATTAGATATCTATTTGGGTGAACTGTCTGGGAAATTTGGTTTGGCTGATTCAATTCACCAGATGGGACGCCTCATGAATCACCATGCGATTTCTTCCGGTCAACAAATTCCCAATGTGCGCGGATTGCTCAAAGCGGGCGTCTTAACCGGTGCCGAATTGAAATCTCTTTTATCGCTGGCCAATATTCAATTCTCCAAGATTGTGAACCAGTTGGCCGCGTTAACCCGAAATGAAAAACTTGTGGAGCACTCTCACAACCCCAACACGGAAATCGCCGCTCTCGACTTTTCCCAATTGGTGGATCCGACCCGTGTGGCGGTTGATTCGAAACAATTAATTAGTGATTCCAAAGGCGCCAAACAAGTGGTGATCTTGGCTGATACGGACAGTTTCCAAAAAGCCCAAGATATTTTCTTGGATTACGGCGTTATCGTTCTCGATAAAGAAACTGTTCTCAATATGCGCCGCCAACCAACGGACGCCCCGATCGAAGCCGTTTCTTTGGTTCTTTTCGGATCCACGCGGGTCCGGTTATATGGAACGAAACTAACCGACTCACTCCTCGCTTTGGTCACTCCCGACGTCGGTGACAAAGACGCGGTCCGCGATTTCCTCTTCAAAGCCCTCCCCAACACCCTGGGCGCCAACAACTTCATCGAAAAACTGTTCTTCGAACAGATCAGTTCTCGCCACGCGTAAATCCTGTATAATCGCCTTCCCTCACATCCGCGCGATCGGATGATATAATCCCTCCTATGAAATCAAGGAGTAGAAAGATGACATTCAATAAAAAGGTATTGATGAAGGTTGTGAAAACCCTCCCTCAAAAGATCGATATAGAAGAATTTCTATACCGGATTAGTCTAACCAAAGGCATTGCAGAAGGTGAAGAAGATATTCGTAAAGGTCGAGTTATCCCTCATGAAAAAATCGTGAAGGAGATAAATCGATGTCTTCGATACTATGGTCTCGCCGAGCTAAAAAAGACATAAAAAATATTTTCTATTTTATCGCCAAAGATTCTCCTCTCCACGCTGGACGTCAAGTTCATGCGCTTAATGCGACAATAAAATCACTCTCTGAATTTCCTTTCCTTGGAAAAGAACTGCTTGATCCGGATTGGCCGAATTTCAGAGAGCTTATTAGAGATTCCTATCGAATTATTTATCGGATAAGCGCAAAAAAATCGGTGTTGATCATCAAGATACATCATTGCCGGCGGGCAGATTTTTCAGAAGAACTCGTGGAATAGTGGAATATTTATTAAATGTTACAATGCCCCCCGTGAAAGAAATTTATTTGATGAGACATGCGGAGGCTTTGTCGCAGGCGGATTGGCACCGGGACGATTCGCTTCGGCCGTTGGCTGATTCGGGGGTTGCGAAACTTCAGGCGGCGCTTCCTTTTATTAAAAAGTCTGGCCTCGCTCCCGACATAATTTTTAATAGCCCGTATATCCGCGCCAAACAAACCGCCGACATTGTTTCCGCCATTTTTACCGCTAAACCCCAAATGAATCCGCTTCTGGCCGCCGGCGCTTCTGTTACCACCCTTAAAACAGTTGTTAACTCTTGCATCGAGAAGGCCTCCCTCCTTATTATTGGACACATGCCGGACCTCGCTCACTTTGCTTCCGCCATTACATCCGATCCCTGGCTTTTGGATGACGCCCGTATGGACCCCGCCGCCATTTGGGCGCTTAACCCTGGTTCCCTTGAGAATCGTTGGGGGGAAGGAAAATTTATCTGGCAGAGAAATCTCGCCGACTGGAAAAAAATCTAACCATGCCCAATCCCCTTATTCCCAAAGAGGCCCTCGAGGGCCTCATGAAAAAATCATTTGTCGATCAGGAGGTCCCCACGGGTCTTTTTTGGGATGCGTTGCTAAAAGCCAACTTGTATACACCGCTCGTAAAAGGCACGCAAAGCCGGACGGCCTCGGAAGACGATGAGATGGACGAGTATCCCCTTCTTCTCGGCGTGGATTCCGCAGGGGAAAACGTTATTTGGCTTTTTACGTCACCGGATGTGTTGGTTGCCTATGTTGAGCAAGACCTGCCGTTCCTTGAGCTTGCTGCTCAAAATATGTTTTCGAAGCTGTTGGACGTCGAATATGACGTGGTCTTGATCGGTCCGAAGGGCCTCACGTTGGGTCTTCATCCGGAGTTGATAAAGACTTTAAGCGAAGGCAAAGTGCCCGAGACGGGCGACCAGAAAGTAAAATATGTTCCGAAAGACGCGGAGGTTTTTATCGGCGCTCCCAAAGATGAGACGGCGGCGCTCGAAGCAAAATTTATAGAACAGTTTAAAGAACTTCCCGATGTGAGGGAAGCAAGCTTCGTTCAGATTGCCGATGAGGCCGGTTCCCGTCTGTTATTGGGTCTTCGATTGGAAAATGAAACCCGCGACATATTGAAAGTCGTCGCTAAGAAACTGGCCGAAGCCGCCGAAGGCATCCTCGCCAAAGGAAACACAATGGATATCACGTTGATGAGCGGGTCCCTCCATGAGGGTTTTAAAAAATGGGGAAAGGTTTTTTATAAAAGATGAAACGAATTATTTTTTCTCTTTTTATTCTCTCATTTCATATCCCGATGGTGGATGGGGCCACGGATCCGTTAAAAGAATTTCCCGCCCGCGTTAAAAAGGTCACGCTAAAAAACGGCCTCCGACTTTTAATTCTTGAACGACCCAACACGCCCACGGTTTCTTTTTCCATGTTCGTGCGCACGGGTGGGTTGGATGATGAGTCCGGGAAAACCGGATTGGCGCATATGTTTGAGCACATGCTTTTCAAGGGGACCAAAACCATTGGAACCACGAATGCCGCCAAGGAAGAGATCCTCCTCAAGAAACTCGACGCGGCGGCAGCCGAATTGCAGGACGAAAAGGATTTGGGGTCCCAAGCCGATCCCGTCAAATTACAATGGCTCGAAGAAAAATTCGCCACACTGGAGAAAGAGCATTACGGCTATTTGGTGGAAGAGGAATACTGGAAAATTTACGAGCGGGCCGGTGGCCAGGATTTAAACGCCTCGACCGGTTATGATTTCACCAACTATGTGATTTCACTTCCGGCCAATCAATTGAAACTGTGGATGGCGATGGAGCGGGACCGCATGATAAATCCCGTGTTGCGAGAATTTTATAAGGAACGCAGCGTTGTGTTGGAAGAACGGCGGGACCGGTTGGACAATTCTGCCCAAGGAAAATTGTGGCAAGGTTTGTTGGCGGCGGCTTTCGTGGCGCATCCCTATGGCCGCCCCATCTTGGGATGGGAAAGTGATATTTCACGCGTGACGCGGCCGGACGCCGAAGATTTTTTTAGGCGCCATTATGACGTGAGCCGTTTCGTGGTGGCCGTCGTGGGGGGCATCAAAAGTTCTGAAGTCGAAGCCATGGCCAGAAAATATTTGGAACCGATCCCGTCCAAAGGGAAATACCGGTATGCGCGGATCCCCGTCGAGCCGGAGCAAGAAGGCGAACGTCGCGTCCAAGTGGAATATGACGCCGAGCCGTCGCTTGTGATCGGTTATCACCGGCCCGACATGATGTCGCCGGATTCCGCGGTGTTTGACGTCATTGCCGGCGTTTTAAACGATGGGCGGACTTCGCGGTTCAATAAAGTGATTGTCGAGAAAAAGAAAATCGCCGTTAGCGCCTGGGCCAATTCCGGCGCACCGGGGGAAAGAGACGCCAATATTTTTGTTCTGGGAGGATCACCGCGTGCGCCTCATACCACGTCTGAGCTTGAAGCCGCTTTACTCGAAGAACTCGAGAATTTGAAACGATCGGGGGCTTTGGCCCAGGAAATTGAAAAAGTGAAAACCAATTTGGAAGCCTCCTTGATTCGCCAGCTCCGCGAGAGCGACGATATGGCCGATCAATTGGCGTATTACGAATGTTTAACCGGCGATTGGAAATATTTTCTGACCCAAGTGGAAAAAATCCGTTCCGTGACCGCCGCCGATATCAAGCGGGTTTCAACCCAGTACTTCACCCGTTCGAACCGAACGGTGGCGGTGTTGGTGAGGAAAGCGGTCATCCCCGCTTGGTCGCCGCGGCGACCGGGGACGGGGATCCAGTTCCGATGAAATTTAAAAGATGGTTTAAGGCCTGGATTCCCGCCTTCGCGGGAATGACGGTTTTAATTTTGTGTTCTTCTTCATATTCCAAGCCCCTCGACATCGGGTCGCTTCCCGCTCTTCAATTTCAACCTCCTGAACCTGAGAAATTCACGTTAAAAAATGGCGTGGTTGTTTATCTTCTGGAAGATCACGAATTGCCGCTGTTTTCTCTATCGATGAAGATGAAGGTGAGCCCCGCCGATGAATCTCCAGGTTTGAGGGGAATTCTGGGCGTGATGGGAAATGTCTGGAGAGCCGGCGGAACTATTTCTCGCTCACCGGAAAATCTCAATGAAGAGTTGGAATCGATGGCGGCGCAGGTGGAAACCTCGGCCGGCGAAGAATCAGCTTCTATTTCCATTTCATGCCTCACCAAAGATCAGGCCCGCAGCCTTCAAATATTTAAGGACATTCTTCTCCATCCTCGTTTCAGCGACGATCAGGTCCAACTCGCCAAAGATAAATTGGCGGAATCCATTCGCCGGAAAAACGACAAACCTTTCGATATTTCTCGTCGCGCATTTCGAGATTTTTTATTTGGAAAAAACCATTACTACGCTTGGTCGCCCACGCCGGCTTTTGTCGAAAAAATAAATAGAACCTCCTTGGCCGCCTTGCACAAGAAAGTTGTGGCGCCCGACCAAGCAATCATCGCGGTCTCCGGAGATTTCGACAAAAATACGCTGGTGAAAGATTTGGAAACATTGTTTGCCGATTGGAAACCGACGGGACGCGTGGTCCCGTCTTTTGATTACAAGATCACCGACGCTCCGCCTGAGAAAATTTTTTATGTCGAGAAGGATTACACGCAGTCGGTCATTTATATGGGGGGACTGGGCATCGCGCGCCATAATCCGGATCAATATGCGATGACGCTGACAAATTACATTTTGGGCGAAGGGGGGCCTTCACGGCTCTTTATGCAGATTCGTTCGCGAATGGGGTTGGCGTACGTGGTGGGAAGCTTCTATAGCGCCCCCAAAGGAGGCGGGCTTGCCGGAGTGGTTTGCCAGACCAAAGCCGTTTCGACGCATGACGTGATTCAAGCGCTCCGCGCTGAGACGGATCGTCTCGGCAAAGTGAAACCAACGGGAGAGGAAATGCAAGAAGCGAAGGAC
>CAZJOE010000144.1:0-5562 GCA_964547555.1 uncultured Elusimicrobia bacterium
CCCCTCCGTTAAAGATTATGGCTTGAGTGGCGGGACTGCCACTCAATTAAAAATCGCCCATGGACCCGGCGTCACCGGCAACTTTGTTCTCAATAAAGCAGCCATGCGTTATGAAGAGACTCAACTGACGCAACTCGACGGTGCCGGCACTTTTTCTTCCGATTCTCTTTCTCTTCCTAAATTGACGGGGCTCATCAATGGCTCAAATCTAAAAATGGGTCTCGCTGCAAAAAAATTACAGACGCATCCCCTTATTGCTTCCCATATCGAGGTGGCCGTCCTTGATTTAGACAAATTGATCCCCAAAGAAACCCCGCCTAAAAAAACTGACGCCGGTGGACTTTTCGTGGAAACAGCATGGGCCGCAGCGCCGCCGCTTTTGATGGATCTCTCCGGCGTTCTTAAAGCGGGGCAGGTCAAGCATGAACACATGACGGGGCAAAACCTTCAACTCAAATGGAATGTTACGAATGCCTCCCAAGATCTTTCAAAAATTAATGGAACGGCCTCTCTCCGCCAAGGACGCGGCGAATTTAAAAATGTCAAAAGCCTCACGGGCGGCTCGGCCATCGCCAAGACTTTGCTTTTGCCGATCACGTTGCTTCAGAAAATTAACAAAGCGGCGCACGGCCTGCTCCGGATTCCCTCCTTGGATGACATCACCTACAAAGAAATCATCGGCGACTATTCTTTTAAATCGGGAACCATGAATGTTTCAAAGTTCATTATTAATGGAACTAACCTGGACGCTCAAATGACCGGTACCATCGGTTTGGCCGGGACCCAACCGCTCGATCTAAAATCCGAAATCAATCCCAAAGGCGCGGCGGCCCCCATTCCCCCGGTTGAATTTTCAATCAAGGGAACCATGGCCGACCCCCAGGTAAATTTAAATGTGATGGCCACCGGTAAAAATGTCGTTGAATCCATTTTTAAGAGCGGCGACGCCAACAAGATCTTAAAAGACATTTTTAAATAAGAACCCGCGTAATTTCCTTCAAGTCAGACTCCTCCACAATAGTTTTTGTATCGGCCATCGACTTAAACCACTGAAAAGCCCTCCCCATTTTTTCAGGACCGATCTTGATTCCCATGGTGGACAACTTGCTTTCCAACGCTCGGCGTCCACTGCGAGCCGTCAAGGGCAACCAAGTTCCATCCGCTCCAACATCGTCGGGCCGCATAATCTCGTACGTTTGACTGTACTTGAGAAACCCATCCTGATGAATGCCGGACGCATGGGCAAACGCATTGTCCCCCACAATGGCCTTGTTCGGCGGGACCTTCATCCCGGTGATGGAGGAGAGCAACCGACTGGTTTTCATGATTTCCTTGGTATTGATGCGGGTCTCTCTTCCAAAGAAATCAGGCCGGGTATGAATCGCCATAATCACTTCTTCCAGCGAACAGTTTCCCGCCCGCTCTCCGATGCCATTCATGGTTCCTTCCACCTGCTGAGCTCCCGCTTTAACCGCCATCAACGAATTGGCGACCGCCATTCCCAAATCATCATGACAGTGAACAGAAATAACAGCTTGATGAATATTTCCAACTTCTTTCTTGAGAAAAGTTATCAGGTTTGAGAATTCAGATGGAATGGCATACCCAACGGTGTCAGGAATATTAACAGTCGTCGCGCCAGCGTCAATCACAGCCTCAATAACCTTTGACAAATACTTCCAATTGGATCGAGAGGCATCTTCAGGTGAAAACTGCACATGATCTGTAAAAGACTTGGCAATTCTTACCCCCCGTATGGCACGACGAATTCCCTCGGCTCTGCTGATCTTGAATTTGTGTTTCAGATGGATATCAGACGTGGCAAAGAATGTGTGAATCCGGGGATGATGGGCCGGCTTCACGGCCTCCCAAGCAGCCTTGATATCCGCCTCCACACATCTCGCCAAAGCGCAGATTTCTGGAGCGTTAGGCTTTCGTCCAATGGTCCGGGCGATGCCTTGAACCGCCTTGAAGTCATCAGGGGAGGACACAGGAAACCCCGCCTCAATCACGTCCACTCCCAACCGATAGAGTTGCTGCGCCATCTTGCGTTTCTGATCGGGCTTCATGTGACAACCGGGAGCTTGTTCGCCATCTCGCATCGTCGTATCGAAGATGCGGATTTTGTTCTTCGTTTTTTTACTTTCCATTTTTATTCTCCTTGGCCATAAAAAAAACCCATCCAACGGAATTGGACGGGTTTTTGGAAAATAAAAAACCCATCCGTTCCTGGATGGGTTTCGATATGGATTATTTTATTTTAGTTAAGACTTACCCAATCGCACGAACCCCATCCCGGAACCCAAGAAGGTTCAGGCCTAGGTGAAGGTTGGTAAGCAACGCGATTCGGTAATTCATAGACGGAAAATTAGCGGACTTCAGGGGACTTGTCAAGGTATGAGATTAACTGACGTTTTCGGTGCCTGAGGTGATGCCGCGAATGGCCATCATCAGTTCTTCGGGATTGGAGGCGGCTTCGAGGGCGTCGTCCAACTTAATACGTCCGTCTTTGTAGAGTTTAAGCAGAGCTTGGTGAAATGTTTGCATTCCATAATATTGGCCTTGGCGAACCGCTTCTTGCACATCCTGCATTTTGTTCTCGGAGATGGCTTTCTTTACTAAAGCGGTCACCACCAAAATTTCGCAAGCCGGAACCCGGCCCTTGCCGCTGGCGCTGGGAATCAAGCGCTGACAAACCACGCCTTTAAGAACATCGGCAAGCTGCAACCGAACTTGATCTTGTTGATGCGGCGGATACATGTCGACGATGCGGTTGATGGTTTGAACGGCGTCCGTGGTATGAAGTGTGGATAGCACCAGGTGTCCCGTTTGAGCGGCGGTGATGGCGGTTGAAGTGGTTTCCAAATCTCTCATTTCTCCGAGGAGAATAACATCGGGGTCTTGCCGCAACACGTGTTTTAAGGCCTCAGAAAAACTAATCGTGTCCGTCCCCAATTCCCTCTGACTAATGATGGATTTAACGTCGCGATGTAAAAATTCGATGGGATCTTCGATGGTGACGATATGGTCGGAACGGTCGTCGTTCATATTTTGGATCATGGCCGCGAGTGTCGTTGATTTTCCACTGCCGGTGGGGCCGCACACCAGGACCAAACCGCGGGAGAGACGGCAAAATTTAGCCATCACAGCGGGAAGCGCGAGATCGGTAAAGTTGGGAATGTCGGTGGGTATTTGCCGGAGAACCACGGCCACGGACCCTCTTTGTTTAAAAGCGTTGCCGCGAAAACGGCCTACGGACTGAACCGCAAAAGAAAAGTCGACTTCGTTTTTCACTTCGAAAATTTTCCGCTGACGGGCTGAAATCATGTGATAGAGAACTTCGCGGGCCAATTCGGGGCTGATGTTTGTGCTATCGATGTTAATGAGGTTGCCGTCCACCCGGAGAATAATGGGAGTTCCGGCCCGAATATGAAGATCGGAGGCGCGCTTCTCAACCATCATTTTTAAAACCTTGGCGATCAGGTGATCGGCCTGCTCAACCAATTGATGATCGACAGCATGGACTTGATGATCCAAAGAAACTTGTTTGGAGAATTTAGGAAGGGCTGCGGATTCTTTCGCTGCTATTTCCAATTCGATTTTTTTGGCGGGTTCTGGTGAATTTGGCGCGTCCATACTGTCAAAAGTGTAGGGAGGATATGAAGGCTCTGCAAGCCCTTTTTTCTTCTATTTAAGTTTTCCGTTCCGTAAACGAAGGTAAGCGGGCCGCTTCAGATCCTCATCGGAAGCGGTATTGACCGGCGGGGCCGAAACCCCCACTCCAGCGGGAACGCCTTGATTCTTTTTGATTAAGGTCGAACCAGGTTTTAGGCCCCGAGCTGTTTTCGCCGGGAAACCTGTCGCAATGACCGTAACTTTCAGTTTATCTTCAAGAGATTCATCAAAAACCTGCCCATAAAAAACGTGCGACTGGTTGGACGTTGAAGAACTAATGAAATCCATCACTTCTCGGACCTCAAACATGGTCACATTCTTATTGCCGGTGATGTTGACCAGCACGCCCTTGGCCCCATCGATCGAAATGTTTTCAAGCAGGGGAGACAAGACGGCTTGGCGAGCTGAAGTAACAGCCCGGTCTGGCCCCGTGCCGGTTCCAACGCCCATGAGCGCTTCCCCCGCGCCAAACATGATGCTTTTAACATCAGCAAAGTCCACATTTACCAAACCATGGGTGGTGATGACATCCGCAATAGCGCGAATGGCTTGGCCCAAAACATTGTCGGCCACTTTGTAGGCTTCCAAGGTCGGCGTTTTATCATCAATAATTTCAAAAAGTTTGTCGTTGGGAATGACGAGGAGGGTGTCCACGTAAGGACGAAGCTCTTCGATTCCGGCCAAGGCTTGATTGGCTCGCACGACGCCTTCGAATTGGAATGGCCGCGTGACCGCCGCAATGACCAAGGGGGCGGGATTTAGAGATTTTGCGATACGCGCCATGACAGGAGCGGAACCCGTTCCGGTTCCTCCGCCCATACCCGCGGTGATGAACAACATGTCTGCACCCTGAGCAATTTCTCTTAAACGATCCTCAGATTCTTCCGCGGCTTGGCGCCCCAAGGTGGGGTTGCCCCCCACGCCCAGACCTTTGGTCAATCTCTCGCCAATCTGGATACGGACAGGGGCTAAATTGCGTCGCAACGCTTGAGCGTCGGTGTTGGCGGCGGTGAATTCCACATAGGAGACGTCGGATTCGATCATGCGGTTCACCGCATTACCGCCGGCGCCCCCCATTCCCACCACGCGGATGACGGCGGGTTGTTCCTTAAAATCGTCTGTGAATTTTATTCTGGTCATATTTTTATTTAGAAGAGGTCGTTAAAGAAAGATTTCATTTGTCCAAAGAAAGATCCCGTGGAACGTCGGCCGCCTTTGTGCGCCTTCTGCCAATCGCCCATGGTTTGAAAAGCCAAAAGTCCAACCGCCGTGGCATAGCTGGGATGAGAAATGATTTCAGGAATTCCGGTAAGGTTTTGGGGCAGGCCTTGGCGAGCGGGAAGCTCCAAAATTTTCTCAGCCGCTTGAACCATGCCGGGAAGCATTGATCCGCCGCCTGTTAAAATCACGCCGCCGGCCACAATTTGTTCAGCCAAACCGGATTTCTCCACTTCTTCTTTGACCAGCATGTAGATTTCTTCGACGCGGGGAGAAATAAATTCCAATAAAGTGTTTCGTTGCAGAGTTTTTTGCGTCCGGCCATCGACGCTTGTGTAGGTCACTTCTTCTTCAAAATCAGGGACGGTTTCTTCATGGCCGTTTCCTATGACGAGAACATGCTTCCGAGATTGACGGAAAGCGGCGCCGTGACGTTCTTTGACCATTTTTGCTTGAGTAAAAGAGGTTCTTAGTCCATGCGCCAAATCATTGGTGATGGCATCGGCGCCCAAAGCCAACTCCTTGGTGAAACACACCCCGCCATCTGAATAAATGGCGACGCCGGTGGTGGCGCCACCCAAATCGATCAGCATGCAGCCCAAATCTTTTTCTTCTTGCGTGACGACGGCATCGCCGACCGCGAGCAAACCATACACCGGTTCGCGAATA
>CAZJOE010000145.1:0-5545 GCA_964547555.1 uncultured Elusimicrobia bacterium
GCTAACCCCTGCTTCTCGAGTTCCTTTTGAATGGCGCCGACAATTTCAACGACATCACCTTGAACGGAATACGTCGCAAGTTTCATGAGCGGCGCTTCTGGGTCGCTGTTGATACAAACGATTGTTTCGCTCGAGTTCATGCCGGCGAGATGTTGAATCTGACCGGAAATTCCGACGGCGATATAAAGTTTGGGACGAACCACGCGGCCCGTAAGACCCACTTGATGGCGGTAGGGGATCCATCCCGCATCGACAGCTTTCCGACTGGCGGCCACGGCGCCCCCTAAGGAATGAGCCAGTTGCTTAATGGGTTTAAACCCCTCGGCGCTGCCCAGGCCGTATCCTCCGGCGACAATAACAGTCGCCTGCGAAATATCAACTTCCTGAGTGGTTTCAGCTTCAAAACGAACATGTCGTTCACGACTTTTATATTTTGACGGATCAACGGGAACGTTCACCACTTCCCCTTTTCTACCGGCAACTCTTTCAGCCTGAGTAAACACCATGGGGCGAACCGTCGCCATTTCCGGACGATGGCCGCGAATACAAAGAATGGTCGCCATCAAGGTTCCACCAAAGGAAGGCCGGATGGCGTTAAGAAGATTTCCTTTTTCTTTATTGATGTTGAGTTCGGTGGCATCGGCCGTAATTCCGGTGTTGGCCATAACAGCGACGCGGCTTCCAAAGGAACGACCAATGATCGTGGCGGGGAGTAAAAATTTATTGGGCTTCTCTTTAATGAGGAGATCGACGAGCAAGTTTCCATAAAGTTCATCAACAAACTGTTCCAAGGAAGGATGGTCCAGCACATACACTTTATCAGCGCCGGCTTCGATCAAAGCCTGAGAATGTTGCCCCACATTTTTCCCGATGATGACCGCACAAAGCTTTTCTCCCAAATCATTGGCCAACGTCCGGCCAATGTTAAGAAGTTCGAAGGCCGTTGGTTGGAGTTGCCCGTGACGCACTTCGGCAAAAATCCAAATGTCCTTATGTTCTTCGGGTTTAACGGGGATCGCTAAGATTGATTGTTCTGACATGAGGGGTCCTTAAATAACGTGAGCTTCGCGAAGTTTCGCGATAAGATTTTTGGCTTTTTCCTCGGCGGAACCGCCTTGAATGCTGACGCCTCCCACTTTCATGGGGGGTCTAAAACTTTTAGCAACAATGGTTGGAGAGCCTTTGAGACCCACGCAAGCGAGGTTCGCGCCCAACGCAACCGCGTCCCATTTCGGAATCTCCGCTTTCTTCGCGTTCATTTTTCCTTTCAGAGAAGGAACGCGAGGCTCATTGATTTCTTTCACAACGGAAATAACGGCAGGCAAATCCATTTCGAGAACGTCAACACCGTCTTCCATCATGCGGTGAACAACAATCGTTCCCCCTTTTCCGGTGCCGTTCGACTTCACCTCTTCAACTTTTTTGATGTAAGCCACATTCGGCCAATCCAACCAGGCGCCGAGTCCGGGCCCAATGTGTCCGGTATCCCCATCATTGGTTTGTTTTCCCGTCACGATAAGATCGATGGGTTGGACTTCTTTGTTTATTTTCTCTAGACATTTAAAGAGAGTGTAGGAAGTGGCCCAGGTGTCCGCTCCGGCGAATTCTCTGCCGCAAACGTGATAACCACGATCGACGCCTTTGGCGATGGCGTCTCGAAGAGCATTTTCAGCTTGGGGGGGGCCCATGGTAATCGCGGTGACGATAGAGTCTCCTCCAACGCGTTCTTTGATTCGGACGGCCTCTTCGATTCCATATTCGTCGAAAGGATTAATGGCCGCGGCCATTCCTTCGCGTTTCAGTGTCCCCGTTTCAGGGTCGATCTGAACGTTGTCGGTTGAAGGTGTTTGTTTAACGCACACCACAATATGCATCGGTTCTTGCTTCCTTTATTTTAGTTTGGTGAAGGCGAAAGGCAGGGGCTCGAGCGAAGAGTACAAACTTTACTTCTTCGTTGCCAACTCCTTCGTAATTGTCATGCCAATTTCGTTCCGTTGGATCTGATTTGTCCCTTCGTAGATCTGGGTGATCTTGGCGTCTCTCATATACTTTTCGATCGGGAAGTCGCGCATGTACCCGATTCCGCCGGCGAGCTGCACGCAATCGGTGGTCACTTTCATGGCCATGTCCGAGCAGAAAAGTTTCACCATCCCGGACTCTTTTGTCCAGCGACGGCGAGAAAGTTTCCGCATCTCATCGGCAACAGGTTCACCCGATTTCTCAGATTGATCGATGGCTTTCACAAATGTTTTGTCCATTTGTTGAGTCACCGTGTAAAGCAAAGCGCGACCCGCTTCGATTTGCGTCGCCATGTCGGCGATCATGTGCTGGCTGGATTGGAAAGAAAGAATATTCTGTCCGAATTGCTTTCGGATTTTTCCATAGGCCAATGTTTCATCAAACGCCCCTTGGGCGATACCCAACGCTTGAGAAGCAACGCCGGGACGAGAAATGTCGAACGTTGCTTGGGCCACGAACAATCCTCTTCCTTCACCACCGATCACGTGGTCTTTGTGAAGACGGCAATTGTTGAAGTTCAGTTCATAGGTGTTGCTCGCGCGAATCCCCATCTTTTGTTCTTTCTTGCCAAAGGTGAAACCAGGCGTTCCTTTTTCAACCACGAAACAAGTGATGCCGCGGGCTCCCCGAGAGAGGTCCGTGGACAAGAACGTCGTATAAATTTCGGCGGCTTCTCCGTTGGAACAGAAATTCTTGGTCCCATTAAGAATGTAATGGTCGCCATCTTTCTTGGCGGTGGCGCGGGTGGCGGTTGCATCGGAACCGGCTTCCGGTTCAGTGATACAGAACGCGCCCAATTTTTTTCCGGAGGCCAAGTCAGGCAACCATTTTTTCTTTTGAGCGGGGGTTCCGTAAAGAATGATGGGGAAGGCGCCCAAAGCAGAAGCGGCCAACGCCAAGGAAATTCCCCCGCAGAAACGGGAGAGTTCTTCAACGGCCAACACGAGTTCGAATCCGCCGCCGCCCAGCCCCCCGTAATTCGGATGGATGTAAACGCCAAAGAGGTCAACTTTTCTCATTTCTTCGACAACGTCCCAAGGAAATTTTTCTTTTTCATCGTATTCCATGCGAACAGGTTTAATTTTCTTTTCGCCAATTTCACGGCAGATATCGATAATCGCCTTTTGCTCGTCGGTTAAATCGTAGTGCATTGTTCAGCCTTCCTTTTTTAATTTTTTCAAAGCTTCTTTGGCGGCCAGCTGCTCCGCTTCTTTTTTGGACCGGCCTTCGCCTTGTCCCAAAATTCGCTTGTTCATTCTCACTTCAAGAGTGAAAGTCTTCTCGTGGTCGGGCCCTTCTTCCTTAATCACAAAATAATTGGGCGGGACCTTGTACTTCTTCTGCATGATTTCCTGCAGGCGGCTTTTAAAATCCGTTTCGACGATCCGTTTCTTCTTGGCCAACTGACGCATCACAAACCGTTGCGCCCGGGAGAATCCTTGATCCAGAAAAATAGCACCAACGATTGCTTCGTAAACATTGCCAAGGAGACTTTCTCTTTGACGTCCGCCCGTGGCTTCCTCACCCTGACTTAAAAACAAATATATGCCGAGGTTCATCTCGCTCGCCCACTGCGAAAGGCTGGTTCGGGAAACCAATTGCGACTTTATCTTTGAAAGGTGCCCTTCGTCTACATGCGGATAGCGTTTGAACAAATAGTGGGCGACCACCGCGGAGATGATGCTGTCTCCCAAAAATTCGAGCCGTTCGTTATCAGAAGACTTTCCCTTTTCAATCGAATATGACTTGTGGGTGAACGCTTCTTCTAAAAGCTTTTGATTCGTGAATTTGATCCGAAGTTTTTTTTCGAATTGGGCTAGATCAGGCGTGATCGTATTTTTTGACGACAAGGACGGCATTGTGTCCTCCGAAACCCAGTGAATTCGAAAGGGCCGCCGTGACTTTCGCCGGACGCGCCTTGTTCGGCACATAATCCAAATCGCATTCAGGATCCGGAGTGGTGTAGTTGATGGTGGGGTGAATGATCCCGTTTTCCATAATGAGCAAGGTGGCGATCAGTTCGACTCCGCCGGCGGCGCCCAATAAATGGCCGGTCATTGACTTCGTGGCTGAAATGGGAATTTGTTTAGCGCGGTCTCCAAAAACCATTTTGATGGCTTTTGTTTCCGTCTTGTCATTTAAAGCAGTGGAGGTTCCATGCGCATTGATGTAATTGACTTCTTCGGCCTTCATATGGGCGTCTTGGAGGGCCAAGTTCATGGCTTTGACCGCTGCTTTGCCTTCTGGACTTGGCGCGGTGATATGAAACGCGTCATCCGTGGCCCCATAACCGGCCAATTCTGCGTAAATTTTTGCGCCTCTTTTCTTGGCGTGTTCTTCTGTTTCAAGAAGAACAATTCCAGCCCCTTCTCCCATGACAAAGCCCGACCGGTTCAAATCGAACGGCCGGCTGGCAGCGCCTGGGTTATCGTTAAAGTCAGTGGTGAGAGCTTGAGCTTGGCAAAAACCCGCCACACCCAATTCCGTAATAGCTCCTTCAGTTCCCCCTGCCAACATGATATCGGCATCGCCATAGCGCATGTGTCTGAGCGCGGCCCCGATCGATTGATTGGCGGTGGCGCAAGCGGAAGAAACCGAGTAATTGGGTCCGACCCATCCCATATCAATCGCAATCTCACCGGGAGCAATATTGGTGATGAGCATGGGAATAAGGAAAGGCGTGACGCGGCTAGCGCCCTTTTCAAGAAGGATTTTGTGCTGAGCTTCAATGGTGGGAAGTCCGCCGATTCCAGAACCGACAATAACACCGGCTCTTTCTGGATCCACGGACTTAGGGTCAAGATTGGCATCTTTAATGGCCAAGTGGGCTGCGGCCATCGCGAACTGAGTAAAAAGGTCCATTCGCCGCGCCCTCTTTTTTTCTACATAGAGCGTGGGATCGAATCCTTTTACTTCAGCGTCGATTTTGCAAGTTGAATTGGCTGGATTGAAGCGCGTGATGGTGCCAAAACCATTTCGGCCATTGATCAGAGCATCCCAATAGGCCTCTTTGCCAATACCAATAGGACTAACAACGCCCACGCCTGTAATTACGATCTTTTTCATAATTAATAGCCCGATGCCGGCTAAAGCCGGCATCGCGCTGAGGAATATTTAGATTGAGGGTGGATTACTTCTTGTGGTTTTTGATGTAGTCGATGGCTTGTCCAACGGTCTGGATCTTTTCGGCTTCTTCGTCCGGGATTTCCATGTCGAATGATTCTTCCAAGGCCATCACGAGCTCAACGGTGTCGAGTGAATCGGCGCCGAGGTCGTTGACGAAAGACGCTTCCGGCTTCACTTCTCCGGCGTCCACACCAAGCTGTTCTACGATAATATCTTTAACTTTTTGTTCGATTTCTGCTGACATTTGTGACCTCCAGAGTTTTTTGCCAGGACTTGGGATTTGAGAGCGCTACTCTCAACTCCAAAACCCTGCTTGCTACATGTACATCCCGCCGTTAACGGAAAGAACCTGTCCGGTGATATATGAAGACTCATCCGAGGCCAGGAAGAGGGCTGCGTC
>CAZJOE010000146.1:0-5530 GCA_964547555.1 uncultured Elusimicrobia bacterium
GGGTCTATGACGAATATTTTAAACCTTTGAACGAGGTCGATGTGAAGGTTTTAATCGACGAGCCGGATAAAACACAGAAACAAATAAATTTATCCATGGAAGCAGACGGTGTGTTTCAAGGAACTTACACGCCGGAAAAACTGGGGGCCCATGTTGTCCGGGCGTGGGTCACCCGCAAAGGCAAAAAGTATGGCGACGACACCGCCCGCTTCCGCGTGGTGGAAAGCCAATTGGAAGAGGAAGATCTAAGCCCTGATTTTGCGCTGATGAAAGAACTTTCGGATGTGTCCGGCGGCCGGTTTATTTCGGCGGATGAATTTTCTCCCAGTCTTTTTTCCGAGTTCGACAAAGAGATGGATTCCAAAACGGGGCGCAAAGTTCTCGTCTGGAATTCACCATGGCTTTTCGCGGCGGTTTTTTGTTTTCTAGCGGTGGAATGGATCTATCGCAAGAGAAGAGGACTTCCATGAAAAGAAACGGGGCCGCTGTGTTTCTTTTTCTTGTGGCCTTCGCCCTCTATTTGTCACAGATCGCGCCCAGTGTCACCGCTGGCGACTCCGGCGAATTTATGACAGCCGCCGGAACTCTTTCCGTCCCGCACGCGCCCTCATTTCCTTTATACACGATATCCACTCGAGGCTTTTTGGAACTCATTCCATGGGGCGCGATTCCTTACCGAACCAATCTCTTTTCAGCTTTTGTTTCCTCGTTAAGTTTGGCGGTGGTTTTCTTTTTGGCTTTTGAGCTATCTAAAAATGTTTTCACGGCGTTGTTGGTTCCTTTCTTAATTGGATGGAGCAGTTCCTTTTGGGCCAATAGTTTGGTGACGGAAGTTTTTTCACTCAATACCTTTATTTTGTGTGCGTTGATCGGTTGTCTTCTGAAAGGACAGGAAAACCCCAAGTATAGGGCGCTACTGGCTTTCGTCATGGGGCTTGGGCTTGGCAACCACCATATTTTGGTCACGGCCGCTCCGGCCTTTCTTTTTGCGTGGATTATCTTGGAAGGAATCAATAGTTTTTGGAAACGGATTCCCTTGTATGCGGGGCTGTTTCTCTTAGGCCTCTCTATTTATGCATTTCTCCCTATGCGGGCCGCCAAAGCACCGCCAATAAATTGGGGAAACCCAACGACAGCGGAGCGATTTGTTCGGACGATAACTCGCAAAGATTATGGTTCGCTTAAATTGGCGATTGGAGAGGCGCCGGAGAGAAACCTGAAAAATACCTTCCGGCACCTGAAAAATTTTGGCACGGCGTTAAATCGAGAAACAGCGTGGCCGATTCTTCTCCTGGGCGGCCTCGGTCTTCTCTTGGGAATCAAACGAGAAAAAGTCTTTTACGGATCTGTTGGATTCATTTTTCTTTTCTCCGGCCCGATTTTTTACGTTTTCTCCAACCTCCCTTTCATCGGTCAATCGGAAGGGATCATGGGGCGGTTTTTTATCATGCCGGCGCTCTGTCTTCTTTTGGGATGGATTGAAATCGCTCGACGGCTGCAAAAAGCGGGACCGGTTATTCTGGTGGGATTGGTCGCCTTCGGTTGGTTCAAGGGCCATGTTGAAGCTTCTGATCACCGGAATGCCCGTTTGGTGTGGGATTATGGAAATGCCATTTTAAGAACCATGCCTCGCGACGGGATCCTTTTCATGGATGGGGGGGACGACGCTTTTTACAGTTTGGCTTGTCTCCATTATGTATTGGGAAAAAGGCCGGATGTGGAGCTTCACGACCGGGGCGGACTGGTTTATAAAAATATTTATGGAGATGATTTCCGCCGCCTCAACAAAGAGGGGAAAAATGAGCGGCGCTGGCTTGTTGAGAAAAAAGCGCTTGCCGCACGTCCTGTATATTATTCGACGATGGATCCCAATGTTTTGCCGGGAGTCGCAACGCGGCAAGTAGGATTTCTCCTGCAAGCGGGAACCCCCAAGGAAAAGTTGATTGATTGGCCCCTCTTAATCATTCGGTCCTTGTATCCGATGGACGTGGCCGATTACCGCACGCGGGCTTTGGCTGCTTTCTTTCCTTATATGCAAGGGAGGCAGATCTTAAATGAAGGAATGCTGGACAAGGGATTGGCTTACTATAAGAAAGCGGCCGAAATCGGACCGAATGTAGATTGGCTCCAAGTTAACATGGGATATGAATACGCGCATCGAAGCTATGACTTGCTTGTCCAAAAACGTTATGCCGAGTCTGAAAAAATTTATCGGGATTGGATTGGGTATTCTCCCGCCGATTTTCAGGCGCAGTCCAACTTTGGCGTGGTCTTGGAGAGACAAGGACGATTGGAAGAGGCCCTCGCCCAATATCAGAAAACAGCCGACCTTTTTCCGACTCAAGCCGATCCTCTTTACAATATCGCCGTGGCTTTGTGGTCGGGGCAAGATTGGGAAAGAATTCGCCCCTATTTAATCTCTGCGCTACAGCGCAATCCCAATCATACGGGCGCCCGTGGCGCTTTGTTTAAAGTCGATCAAGCCCTCCGGAGGGGAAAGTAATGGTTTCTCTTTTTCTCTTTCTCGGCTCCTTTGCCGTTTTTCTCCATACCGCGGGGCCATGGCTTGTTCCTTACCGGGATGCAGGGGAAATGTCGGTCCTCCTTTCAACACTCAGCGTGGCGCATCCACCCGGTTATCCGCTCTACACCTTGCTGGGAAAAATTTTTCTCAATATTCCATTTGGTTCCATCGCGTACCGGGCCAATATATTTTCAGGATTTTTCGGGGCCGCGGCGCTGGTGGTGTTCTATTGGGGAGTGCGCCGCATCACTGATAGAACCGCGGCTCTCTTAGCGGCAGGATTTTTGGGATTTTCATTTCCTTTTTGGGAACTCGCCTCCGTTTCGGAAATGTATACGCTGGGCGTGTTTTGGCTTGCGCTGATCTTGCTGACGTGCCTTGTTCCCGAGCGTAGAAATCTTTTCCCCTTTGTTTACGCGCTGGGACTCGGCGTTCGAATGGATCTTCTTTTAATCCTTCCTATTTTTGTGTTGTGGTTGTTTTGGGAGGGGCCTCGTCCCTCCATTAAATACGGCGTGATGTTTTTCACTTTGGGATTAACGGTATTTCTTTATTTAACAGTTCGTTCTTTGGGAAACCCACTCATTGATTGGGGAAATCCGGAATCATTGGGAGCGCTCTTTGCTTCCATGAGCCGGAAAAGTTACAGCGGGACCCTTGATCTGTTGTCTCTCTCGTATAAAACAGGAGAAAACTTTTGGATCAACATGGTTTATTACGCGAAGCACTTGTTTGCTTCCTTTGGGTTGTTGGGGATTTTTTCGTCGATTTTTGGTTTTTACTTTCTTCTTAAAACCAATAGAAAAACAGGGGTTTTGATTGGGGTTTTATTTCTCATTTCCGGTCCTTTGTTTTTATTTTTGGCGAACATGCCGCCCAATCCTCACGCCTTAGCGATTGTGGAGGCGTCTTACCTGATGCCAGACGTTTTCTTTGTTGTTTTGATTGGGGCGGGTTTGTTTCTCATCATGAAGAAAATTCCAATTAACCTTTTAACCGTCCCCGTGATGATTCTTTTCTTGGCGGTGAACGCGATCAGTGGATACGACCGGTGTTCGAAGAGAAATAACTTTTATGTCCGCGATTATATTGCGAACGTGATGCGAAGCCTGCCGCCGCGCTCCGTTGCCGTGTTTCATAAGGATGTACAACTTTTTTCACTTTGGTATTCACAACTTGTGGACGGTAAACGGCCGGACGTTTCTTTTATCTCCTCGGGTCTTTCCGGCAGCCTTTGGTATTGGGATATGAAAAAAAGGTGGGGGATCGCCCCGGCTCCGGAAATTTCAGTTAAATCTCCGGCGGGTTGGTTGGAGATGAAGGCCGCTTTGGTCGACCGGCCTTTTGTATCGGGATTTGACGTGGATGTGCCGGCTGACTTTAATTTGCCCCTTGCTGGTTCAGGCGCGGTTCTTGTGCTGGGACCCACAGATATAAATTCAGTAACCCGAAGCGTTCATTTACTTAAGAACTTCATGCTGCGCCGTGGGGAAGCGCATTATGGGGAAACTTTTGATTTCTTCTCCTCTGATTTGATTGGGGACCTTTCTCGCGCGTATCGCCAGCAGGCGGTTCCTTTTCTTCTCGGCGGAAATTTAGACGAAGCCTTATGGCTGTTGGATCGGGCGAGGAATTTAGATCCCATGTTCCCGACGAATTCAAGCGACCTCGGTTATTATTATTTTTCTAAGGGAGATTTTGCCAAGGCGCGGACCGCCTACGAAGAAGCGGCCCGAAAAAACTTGTCTCTTTTGGAGGACGCGAAAAAGTTCAGGTCTCTTCCCTCCGTGGTAAAGAAATTAAAAGGAGATTTGTCCGGGGTCTATATTTCCCTTGGCGGTACGCTTGAGAAATTAGGAGAGAAAGGGGAAGCACGAAAAATATATGAAAAAGCGTTGGAGCAAGGCGGTTCCGCTCAGGCTCATTACAATTTAGCGGTTACTTATTGGGGAGAGGATTGGAGCCAAGTGGTTCGACATTTGGAGTTGGCGCTGAGGATAAATCCCTCAATGGGAGAAGCGCAGAAGTACTATCCGATTGCTCTATCGAAGGTGAAAAAATGAAGGCCTGGATTCCCGCCTTCGCGGGAATGACAGTTCATTTTTTTGGCACCGTTAAGAGTTGGCCTGAATTTTTCTCGACGATTTTGATAAGGGAGAATTGATCAAACTTATAGCTTTTTAAAATCCGGCCCGATTCGGCGGCCACCAGCGGGAATAATTTTTCATTGACCAACTTGGCGAGCGCGTCCTTTCCTTCACGAGGAACGACTTCGAGCTGAAAATGAAAGGATTCCGCGTCTTTTCCTTGAGGCATATAGAACCCTCTTACTTTGCGAAGGAGAAAACTATCGTCCTTCGCTTCTTTTTCTTTGAGCTCGCGGCGAATCGTGTTAGCCACCACATCGGCGAGGAAAGAAGGAAAGATCACTTCTTTTAAATTAAATTCCGGTTTAATTTTTTCTACGCGGTCCTCCTCTTCGGAAATTGTTTCGCTCGACATCATCAGGAGCCGCACCATGTCCATCTCCCCCGGATCAAAAACCGAACGCTTGCCGTCCACCTCAAACTCAATCAACAACCGATCTAAAAACTCCGTGCGGGACAAGGCTTCGGCCATTATTTTTTGGATGTCTTGCACGTAACGGGTAAAAATTAAATGCGTCTTATAGTTCTCGGCATCCACAATGTCCAACACGAGAAACTTAGGCGGATGGTCCGTGGAAAGGCCCACGCGGCCCAGCACCATCATCAGGTCCTCAATGTGGTCCCACACCATTTGATCGGACGCCACCATTTCCCCCAAAAAATTAGCGACTTCATAACGGACCCCGATGGTATCGCCCGCTTCTTTGACTTCAACATCCAACTTGTATTCATTTTTAGCAAGATCTTTGATGCTCTGAGAAATACTTTCCCGTTTATAGGTGTACCCACAGGAAGACAGGATTAACGTCATCCCCGCGAAGGCGGGGATCCAGGCCTTCCCAAGCAGCCAACGTTGGGC
>CAZJOE010000147.1:0-5529 GCA_964547555.1 uncultured Elusimicrobia bacterium
GTGAGCTTCCGAGGCTTAACGTCACGCAGAATGTGATTTCAGCCTTGATGGGAATCGCCAAAAACAATCCGGACTTCCTTTATATGGAACCTCGCGTGGCCATCATCAACAAAAATCCGGAATTGGTTATATTTGGACGGAGAATGGAGAATGGAACCGAAAAAGGATACATGATCCGTTCCAATGGCGAATGGCTCAGCCGGCCTGTTACCATCATTCCACAAGCTCCTCCCATCAGAATTGTGGACCCTGCTGCGCCGTTTAGAGGCGTTCCGATTGAGAATCAAAAAATTAGATTTGAATCCTACGAAGTTGGAAACATCGTTGGAGTGGAAAGGGCTGGTGTTATTCAAAATGGCACGATAAACACGTTTGAAGGATTGGAGGCGACCCAAATTTCCGTTTCCATTCCAGACAATTTCTACGGCGAGCTGAAAGGAACCTTCATTCCTTTCCACACGCATCTGGGTCACCCCGATTCTTTCCACGGCTTGGCCCGCTTCGCCCCGACGGCGACCGATGTCGCTTCGCACCGCGCCCTCATGGGAAAATTCGCATCAACGCACGGTACGTCACTCAAAACACCAGGCGTGATCTACCACGCCTCCGGCGAGGTCGCCTATTTCTGGATCGGCGCGACGGAACATCATCCTGTGACGCTGATTGTGAAAATGACGACGGGAGAAATCGAACGGGGAATGGTGTGGCCGGATCAGTTGGAGAGCGCGGAACGTTCGGGAGAACTCAGCATCTCAGCGTTTAATGCAATTAATTTTGTTTCTGTAATCACGCCTACCAAAAAGCTTATTCATCAGCTGACGAAGGTTGATTTGTGGGATCCGCGCGCGAGAGTTTCCTTTTAAGTTCCTCCCCACGTCTTACAGTGGGGAGGCTAGGTGGGGTATAGATGGGTCTTCCATTTAGTGCCGTGAACCTGTCACTTCACCAGTTCAAATCACTAGAAGGAATATCCCATTAATACCCCTCCTAACCTCCCCATTGCAAAGCATGGGGAGGAATAAAAATTACTTATCCGGTAAATACCGGTACCCGACGCGTTCTACTGTTTCGATCTTTCCTTCGTGTTTGCCCATCTTTTTCCGGAGCCTACCAATGTGGACGTCCACGGTTCGCGTCATGCCGGTGAGTTCGTGGCCCCAGACGGTTTCGCAGAGGACCTCGCGCGTTAAGACGTTGTTCTTCTGGCGCATGAGGGCGGCCAACAAATCGAATTCTTTTGGAGAGAGATCCACCGGGTGTCCATCTATTTCCAGTCGATGTTGTTCCATGTTAAGTGAAATCCCGCCATCCGTGATGATGCTTTGATAATCGTCTTTGGGTTTCGAACGCCGCAGGATGGCTTTGATCCGCGCCACCAACTCTCCATGATTAAAAGGTTTGACGATATAATCATCCGCGCCGATTTCTAAGCCGGCGATCTTATAAGAATCCACGGATTGAACGGTCAGCATGACCACCGGAATGGCCACGGTCGCGGGATTATTTTTTAGTTTTTTGAGGATTCCAAAACCATCTTCATCTGGCAATTGCAAATCGAGAATGATCAGTTTGGGTTTAAAGGTGGGGACTTTTTTAAAAAATTCGGAAGCGCTTTGCGCGGAATCGACGATGAACCCGTCGCGCTCCAAGATGGTTTCAACCAACCGCCGGATGTCCGGATCATCGTCGACGATCAAAATCTTTTGTTTTGGATCGGATCCCATGTTTGTTCTCCCCTTAAGCGTTGAGTTTTTCCGCCAATTCTTTGGTCATTTTTTTAACCGTGAAAAAGAAAGCCGTTCCTTTTCCGGAAGGGCCCGGACTTTCCACCCATATTTTTCCGCCGCCGGCTTCGATAATTCCTTTGACGATGGTGAGTCCCAGGCCGGTGCCTTTTTGGTTCCGCGCGAGACCTTCGGTGCGTTTCACTTGCTCGAATTTATTAAACACGCTTTCTTTCATGTCCGCCGGAATGCCGACCCCGGTGTCTTCCACTCCTACTTTCACCGCGTCGCCTTGTTCCACCGCTGAAATTCGAACCGCGCCGTTTTCAGGCGTGAACTTTATGGCATTTGACGTGAGGTTTATCAAGACTTCGGAAAACTTATCTTTATCGACGAAGGCATGAGAAATATTTTGGGGGACGGCGTTCACAAACCGGAGTTTCTTTTCGTCCAATTGAGGTTTAAAGAGAACTTCCATCTCATGCGCCGCTTCATGCAGGTCATGATCTTCGGGGGCGAGTTTGAGGCGGTGCGCTTCTATTTTGGCGACGTCGAGCAAGTTGTCGATGAACCGTCCCAACCGCACCGCGCTGTTTTTAACCACCGATAAATAATCTTTTTGAAGATCAGTGAGGCTTCCGCCGGCCCCTTTGAGAAGTAGGTCCGCATATCCACGAAGGGAGGTGAGGGGGCTGCGTAATTCGTGCGTCACGTTGGAAACGAAATCTTGTTTCATTTCATCGAGCTCGGCCAACTTCTCTCCCATCAAATTGAATTCATCGGCCAGGTCTCGCAGTTCATCGTTGGTGGTGACGGAAATTCGGTGGTCCAATTTTCCTTCCCCAATCAGTTTGGCGCCTTCGCGAAGCCGGGCGATGGGTCGTGTGATGAAAAGCGCCAACAGAAGCGCGCCGGCGAGTCCGATTATTAACGCCACGATGAAGGCGCCCAGTATCTGCCGGTCTACTTCGCGCAAGGAATCGTTGATGCGGTCTCCGATTATTTTTTTGTTAAAGCCGATCCGCGCAAATCCATTGATCGCGTTGGGGTCGGCCCCTGTGGAAACGGGGAGGGCCAAATCAACCGCTTCGTCTCCATTGGGAAGTTCAATATCTTGCGTGAGGGGGGATTGATGAATTTTGTGTCCCAAAGCCCGGGCCGAGGCGGCGTCCTGCGGCCGGACGCCAATTTGAAGGGGATCGGTATGCACGTCAATTTTCCCTTCGGGCGTGAGGATCATCGCGTACTCAACGGCTTCGTCTTTTTTAAGCAGGTTTAAATAATTGACGACGAGGGTTTCATCGTTGCTCAAAATTGAATCCTTGGCGACCGTTCGCAGCGCCCTCACCATATCTTCTTGAGTCCGTTCCTGCTCCGCCAAGATGGCCTGACGCTGGCTTTGGCGAAGGTAATAACTGAGAGAGGAAACAACCAAAACAACGAGCAACGCGGCGAAAAAGGTGAGTTTGGTTTTAAGCGATGTGCGCTTCATTTGTTGAATTCTCCGGCCCATAGCTCAGTTAAGAAGTCTTTCCACGGATAAATCTCAATTTGGCCTATCCGCCTTTTTTTCCGCTCAAAAGAAACTAGAATATGGCGTTTCATCTTTTTTTCTTCACTCAGTGCGGTCAATCCTTTTAAATCATAAGGTCCCACGTTTGAACTGGTTTTTACTTCAATGGCGGTTTGGTCCGCAAATATAAAATCCGCTTCGAAACCCGATTGCGATCTCCAATAACAAACTTCTTTCCCATCTAATTCATAATCGCAATATGTTTGTAATTCCTGGAACAAGTAGCTTTCGAATAGCTCGCCAAATTCGGGGGATCCTTGAGAAACCAATCCTCTGTTCTGCAAAACTCGTGTTACACCGACATCAAACAAATAAATTTTCGAAGTCCCAATGGATTTTCTTTTGACCGATTTCGTCCAGGCTTTTACCTCGTGGGCCAGCATGGAGTCCTTTAATATTTCGAAGTATTCTTGGACCGTGGTCCGGGGGACTTGGGCGTCATTCGAAATATTCATGTAATTGATGAGCTTGCCGTTGCAGAGCGCAGCCACTTCAAGAAATCTTCCGAAGGCGGGAATGTTCCGCGTGACCCCTTCCGCCGCAATTTCTTCTTTAAGATAAGTTCCAATATAAGATTTCAATTCTTTGTCGGGGTTATCGGAAAAATACACCGATGGCAAAAGCCCATTGTTGAGCGCTCGGTTGATTTCGAAATTATTTTTAAGCTCAATGAAACTAAACGGATGGAAATGGAGGGTCCACGCCCGGCCTCCCAGTAAATTCACTCCGCCGCGCCGTAATTTCCTTGCGCTGGAGCCAGTTAATAAAAATTTGGTGCCATGTTCCTCGATCATGAGATGAACTTCATTTAATAAATTGGGCAGTCTTTGGATTTCATCGATGACGACAACTTTATCTGAGGCTTGATGTTCTTCTCTTAATCGCTGGGGGAAACGGCTTAATTTTAAATAAGTTTCCTCGTCGAGGAGATTATAGGTAGGAACGGACGCGAGATTGTGCCGAATCAACCAAGATTTTCCAGTTTGTCGGGGACCCAAAAGGAAATGTGATTTTTTCTTGAGGAGAGAGGAAAGATCCACTCTCCTCTGAATGTTCAGTTTATCTGCCGCCATATCCGGCGATTATTATAATAGATGCCGCCTTTGGCGGCAATGCCAATTTGCCAAACATAAGGATTTAGTGGGAAAGGTGGAGTTTGGATGTGAAAATTTGATAGGTAAGTAACATGACCAAAGCCAAAATCCTTGTTGTCGAAGACGACGCGACTATTGCCGGCATGCTCAAGAAAATTCTTGAGGAAAATGGGTATGAGGTTCATCATGCCAATGAAGGCAGCGCCGCCGTTCAATTGTTGGGATCGTTTAATCCTGACCTGGTCCTTTTGGACCTTCAGATCCCGGAACGAACCGGTTTTGATGTTCTCAAAGACATCCGGAAAAAAGACCAGGAGTTTGGGTTGTTTGTTCCCGTCATCATTCTCACGGGGGTTTACACCAGTCGCGACGATAAAGTGGAAAGCTTGAATGCCGGCGCCGACGACTTTCTGCCTAAGCCTTTTGATTTGGTTGAACTTTTGGCCCGCGTCAAATCCTTGCTTCGCATTCGCGAACTCTACAAGCGTTCTCAATATCTGGCCACTCATGATCATCTCACCCGCTGCTACAACCGCCGTTATTTGTTGGACTTTATCCGTCGCGAGTATGAGCGCTACAAGCGGTACAAAAAACCTTTCTCCTATCTTCTTCTCGATATGGATCATTTCAAAAACATCAACGACGAATTCGGCCACGAGGCCGGCGATGAAGCGCTCACCTATGTCGGTTATCGCTTGCAAGATTTTTTCCGCGCGGTGGATTGCGTCTCACGGTTGGGGGGAGATGAATTCGCGGTGGTCCTTCCTGATTGCGGACTCCCTGACGCCATGAAGGTGGGGGACCGTTTAATGGCGGAGCTGGACAAACCTTATCCCGCCCATCCCTTATCGGACAAATTAAAAGGCCGGATCGCTTTTAGCGTGGGGATCGCCTGCCTTCCCACTCACACCGAAGATACAGAAGAACTGATGCGTTTGGCCGATGAAGCCATGTACGCCGCCAAGGAAACCGGGCGTAATAAGTTTCGGGTTTACCAACCTAAGTAAAACACATCTAAATTACGCGTCATTCCCGCGCAGGCGGGAATCCAGGCCTTAAACCTTCTTTTAAAGCATGTTGGAAACCTAGATTCCCGCCTGCGCGGGAATGACGCGTAATTTAGATGTGTTTTACTTAG
>CAZJOE010000148.1:0-5529 GCA_964547555.1 uncultured Elusimicrobia bacterium
GCGTCTGACGCAATCGGTTTCCAGGGACTAGCTGGCGCTCGGATTACCGGACACACCGGCGTCCAAGTTGCCTCGACCATAGACCGCTCACTCCCCACGGAAAAACAACGCGGGAAAGCACATGGCAGGAACAGTCATTGTTCCGAATGGAGCTTTCCGTGTTACAACTCGAAGAATGCCGTCGTTTGCTTTCTGTTGGAAGTGCGAATCTGGATGATCATGAATTGGAGGATTTAAGAAATTGTCTTTATCAACTAGCCCATGTGTTGATTAACGAGTTCACAAAGAAATCTATGTCCTCGCCTATAAATACTGTCGATATCTCAAAAGACCGGGCCGACTTATGAATGCCGTCATTTACTGCCGGGTTTCAACGGAAGAACAGGCGACAGAAGGATATAGCCTTCTTGCACAGGAAGAAGCGTGTCGTATCTTTGCAACTCGTCATGGCTATCATGTAGACCGTGTGTTCGTTGAACCCGGTGCAAGCGCCAAGACTGTAAATCGCCCGGCCCTACAACAACTTCTCACATACTGCACAAAGAACCATAAATCCACCAACGCTGTCATCGTGTACAAGCTCGATCGCCTGAGCCGAAACATGGTCGATTACACGACTCTTATTGCATGTTTCAGCCGTTTGAATATGGTTCTCCATTCAGCCACCGAGCCGTTGGATGAATCAGCCGCAGGGAAACTGATGAAGAACGTCATTGCCTCACTGGCGCAATTCGACAATGACATGAAGGGCGAGAGAACCAAGAGCGGAATACGCCAAGCTTTGAAAGAAGGACGTTGGCCATTCCATGCTCCCATCGGATACAAGTTTGGAACCACGCCTGATCAAAAAAAGGTTTTGGTGAAAAGCGATGAAGCTTCTCTGGTGGTTGACCTTTTCTCTCTTTTTGAAAAAGGCGTTTATAAACAGTCCGATATCATTGATCTTATGGCGAAGCGAGGATTAAAACGGAAACTTACGAAACAAACGCTCGCTTACATTCTTCGCAATCCAATTTACATGGCCCTTATCAAACACCGGTTCTTGGATGAAGCCGTTAAGGGTATTCATGAGGCTTTGATTTCCGAAAAAACATTTTTCACGGTCCAGGCGCTTCTCGACGGCCGCAAACCGACAGCAACTCCGAGAATGCGTAACCATCCCGACTTTCCTCTTCGCAACTTCGCCCAATGCCCGCTCTGTAAAAAAGGATTAACCGGAAGTTGGTCCACCAGTCAAAGCGGAGTGAAGTACCCCTACTACCATTGCTTCCGCAAGGGATGCGCCACCAAACCCATTAAGCGATTGGAAATCGAGAGCGCGTTCATCGCCTTCTTGGACACGTTGAAACCGTCCGAGGCCGCTTTGCGGCTCTTTAAGGCCATCTTGATTGATGCTTGGAAGGAAAAGAAGGCGGGACAGTTAACCGAGCAACATCGGTTGGAGACGGCAATCAACGAGTTGGAAGCTCGAAAGCAACGGATTGACGATCTAATGATCCGAAACACGTTTGATGAAGAAACTTATCGTGACCAGGTTTCAAAGATTCGTCAGGAGTTAATGGTCCGACGGCTGGAATTGAATGAGCTAACGATTGACCAAAACAATCTTGAAGCCTGCCTTAACTACTGCAATGCGTTCCTGGAAAATCCGGCCAAGCTATGGGCCAATGCCGACATCAACACAAAGCAGCGGTTCCAAAACTTGGTTTTTCCAAGAGGAATCACGTTTAAGGCGGGAGTTATTGAAACCAGCGCAATATCGCCTATCTTCAAGCTTTTTCAAGAGAAAAACGGCGATGAGTCAAAATTGGCTCCCCGGGCTGGGCTCGAACCAGCAACCTTCCCGTTAACAGCGGGACGCTCCACCATTGAGCTACCGAGGAAAAAGGTGAGAAATAACTGGGGATTTATACAATTTAAGCCTGACTTCCGACAAGTTGGTGCAAGTTCTTAAACTGGTCGGACATCTAATGACTGGGGGAGTTCTTGGCTGATTCATCCATTAATACGGGGTCTTGTGATGTAATCCGTTTCAGCATTTCAGACAACATCATGCTGTAAAGCACGAAGAGCGTGAACAAGGGGAAGCCAGGCTGCACGGAAGAGGCATCTGTGGTGATGCTTTCTACAGTCCTCGTTGTTATGTTCAACTTTTGAAGCTGATGACTGATGATGCTTTCAAAGCCGATATAGGCCATAAAAATGGCGACCACGGTAACGTCCGCCATGGACCATTTGCCGGATTTAAAAGCAAAGAAATTAATGAACTTTGAGTTCTTGATTCGTTCACTTCCTCGCAAATAAATTCCCGCGCTTATTAATTTTATCATCGGGAACATGATGCTAAAAAGAAAGATAAGGACGGCCACTGCGATTGAATCCACTTTTCCGGATTCCAACAAGGCTTTCACAACCTGCATAAGACTCTTGCTTCTATAGTAAACAACCTGCTCATTAAACTGGACGGGCTCTCCGATGAGCATGAAGTTTACGCTCTTAATTCGGGCATCAATTTCCATCATGGGGATTGAAAGGCTGGTGAGCAATAAAAAGAAGGCGAAAATGACGGACAAAACAAAAAAGGGTCGCTGCAGCTCTTTATCCTTGAGGAAGAACCACCAGGCCAATCCGAATAAGACAGTCATTCCTATTAGCACACCCATATACTTATCGGACCTGGCATCCAGCTCTTTTACTTTTTCTCTGGCGACGGTATTGAACTCCTCGACGCTTGGGGCGTTGTTCTCGTCCAAAATTCTTTTGAGATTTGCAGTATCCTCGACATTATTATGTGTGGCATCGGCAAACTTATCGAATTGTTGCAGTGCCATTTCTTTAAGTTTTTTCATTGTGGAAGGTTTTTGAATTTGATCATTAATGGACCCGGAGAATTTAGAGACGTTTTGCCGCGCCACTTTGATGTAAGACTTAGCGAAATGAGCTTTAACCTTCCCCAGTCCGCTGCTGGGTTTTTTGGCCATTTTGTCTGCTTCTGCAAGCAAACCATTCAAAACTTTTGTGGTTTCTTCTTCCAGTATGGCTTGCTGTCCTTCGGTAAGCTTAAAGTCCATAATCCGGTTGGTCGCGATCTTCTTGATCATTCCTTTCCATACATCGACAGAAAGAAGCCCATATTTGAAGCTGTTCACTTGCCCGTAATCTTCTTTAATTTTTGTTCGCTCCGCGGCCAGATCATGCAGGCGGTTCCCGCAAAAAGCGGCCGCCCCAATGAGGGGGACTAAAAGAAACCATAGAAGCGTTTGTTTGGATGAGTGTAAGGTTTTGTTCATTATGATTGGTAAAAAAGCCGGACCCCATGATAGGGCCCGGCCTTACCGCGCACCGGAAAAGGGCCGGTTAACGCTTTTTCCTCTTTAGTGTCCGCAGTCGGATTTTTCCTGGTCTTTCCAGGTGTCGAACTTCTTGGTCTGAGCGGATGAAAGAATTTTTTTGAGGCCTGCCTCAAACTCTCCCGATGCCTGCTCGTGTTGTTTCTTCATTTGTTCCATGGCGGGTTCAAGTTTCTTGATTTTCGCGTCTACGAGATCCTTAACCTGTCCTTTTTGCTTATCGTTCAAGTCTAGAATCAACGCCAGCTTGTCAGTTTTCTTCCCCGCGTCCATCTTCCCAGCGCACATTGAACATTTTTCGTTGGCCTGGACCGATGCAATCCCTCCGATCATTAAGGCTGATGCCATTACTGCTGCAGCAAGTGTTTTTGTCATTTGTGAAACCTCCCTTGGATTTTGTGGCGAATTGTCGCCCCTTTCTCTTACGAACCACGGGCTCAAAAGTTGGCCCGGGAAGGTTAAATTGAATTATACTTCCTCCCATGGTTTTTCTTGCGAAATTGATTTTGTTTTCCGCCCTCTATTACTTTTCCGGAAAACTCGGCCTCTCTATGGCGGTTGTTCAATCCAATGCCACGGTTGTGTGGCCCCCGTCAGGGATCGCTTTGGCGGGGCTTCTTATTTTTGGATGGCGATTATGGCCAGGGGTGTTTCTTGGCGCCTTCTTAGTTAACGCAACCACCACTTCAACACCGATTCTGGCTTCCCTTGGGATTGCTACTGGAAATACACTTGAAGCTTTGGCGGGTTCTTTTCTGGTCCTGGGATTCTGCGGAGGGCGGGGGGCGTTTGATCAAACAAAAAACATTTTTAAGTTTTTATTCTTTGCGGCGACCGTTAGCACGGCGATCAGCGCGACGTTTGGTGTAACAAGCCTCACTTTGCATGGGTTGGTTCAAGCAGGGAAACATTTTTCCGTTTTTGCCACGTGGTGGCTGGGGGACATGGTCAGTGTTGTCATTCTCACGCCGCTTCTCCTGATTTGGAGTAGTAAATCGCAGCGTCGATTCAAGCAGCATTTTCCCTTAGAAGCGGTCGGTTTAACGTTCTTGGTTTTTGTCGCGGGCCAGATCGTTTTTGGAGGTTGGCTTCCCACCAAGGTTCAAACCTATCCGATTGAATATCTCGTCATTCCCCCTCTCTTGTTGACGGCCTTTCGACATGGCAAGAAAGGCGCTTCATTGGCCGTGCTGGGGACTTCTATCCTGGCCATACGGGGAACGTTAAATGGATTCGGTCCTTTTGCCTCCCATGGACCTCATGAAGCTTTATTGCTGTTGCAGGCTTTCATGGGGACAACAACTCTCCTCACCTTGGTCGTGGCCACGGTTATTGCGGAGCGGCGACTGACGGAAGAAACGTTGATTCATCAAACCCGTGAATTGGAGCAATTTGCTTACGTGGCTTCCCATGATCTCCGTGAACCCTTACGAAAAATTAGTTCCTATGTGGAATTGTTGGCCTTGAGGTTGGATAAAAAATTAGACGGGATGACGGAGCAGTACGTAAAAGTTATCTCTGAGAGCGTGGAACGCATGAACGCTTTGATCGGAGACCTCCTCAATTACAGTCGACTCACCAAGGAAAAGGTGGTCACGGAAAAAGTAATTTTGGCCGATTCCATCAAGAACGTTATAACGGACCTTGAGCCGCTGATGAAAGAGGCGCAAGCCACAGTCAAATATGAAGGATTGGATTCTGTTAGGGCCCAACCAAGCCAGGTTTATCAGCTTTTGCAAAACTTGATATCGAACGCGATAAAGTTTAAGAGATTACCGGTTCCACCTGTGGTCCAAATTTCATCTCAAAAGAACGCTGGCATGGTGGAAATTTCTGTCGAAGACAATGGGATCGGCATAGCCTCACAATATCATGAGCAAGTTTTTCGAGTGTTCCAAAGATTGCATAGCCGGGATAAATATCCCGGAACCGGTATTGGTTTGGCCATTTGTAAGAAAATCGTGGAACAGAATGGCGGCCGCATTTGGATTGAATCGGAACTTGGAAAGGGCACGATATTCCGCTTCACCATGCCCTCCGGCAATTAGGGGCTTTCTCACCTATTTCCTGGCTCCCCTGATAAATATTGGATATTGTGTTATCTACCGCAAATGAACTCTAAGTCCAAGCGATCCATTCAATCGGCCCGTTCTTCCCTTACTTGGTTCTTGATAATTGG
>CAZJOE010000149.1:0-5519 GCA_964547555.1 uncultured Elusimicrobia bacterium
CGCCGATATAGGAAGCGATCACGACCCCCGTGACGATCCCGATCAATTTCCATGCGTCCCGATGTTGTTTTGAACAGAGAAGAAAAACCAATCCCATAAGAACGTGGGATTCATGAAAAACAATGGCGGTGTACCAGAGGATTCCTGTGAAAAATAAATTTTTCCGGTCGCTTGTTTCGAGCCACTTCCACCAAAAATAAACGGCTCCGACCAAAGGCACGAGACTGACCATGTGGCTATGCGGATCCGTGGAAAATCGCCACCAAGCGGAACTCACGCCCAATAAAACAATAAGACTCGCCGATACAAAAGGATTCAGGCGCTTACGAAACCAAAAAACAAGAAAACCAAGAATGGCGACTGAACTGAGGAGGCTAACACCCTGCAGAAGATAGATCGCGCGCAAAGGAATGCCCATCATTTGAAAAATTAAAAATAAAACACGAAAAAAGCCGGCATAAAACAGCCTGTTGGTGTCGACAAAAGCCCGCGCATAACCCGCCTCTACAATACTGGCGTACATCAGTGAATCAAAATTGTAATTACAAGTTGGAATCCACATATAGAGAACAGCCAATAGAAGCGCAGCGCTTAAGGGAACCAGGGAAATAGAACTTCCGTTTTTCATCATGGTCGACATTAACAGAATAAGGATCACTCAAAAAGATAGAATTGCCGACCCCATGAATTTCTCCCGGCCCGCCATCGCCTTCATTTTCCTTGTTAGCTTGGGCTGGTTGTATTTTTCTTGGCGCACGCTGTCTGAATTCCGATTGGCCTTATTAATTTCAGGAATAATTGGAGGAAGTGCCGCCGGCCTTCATCCTCACGGGCTCTTAATGATCGCTCTGTTTTATATTCTTTTTCTTTTGTTTGTTCCTAGACGGGACCAAGAATTGGAAATTTATGAGCATGGGGTTCTTGAGCTTATTCACCCTTCTTTCTCTTTGGATGAGAAACAAAGAATCCGCCGGAGCCATCCGGACATTCTTATTATCGAGCGCGAATTCCGTGAACGATTTCTTAACGCCGGGGAATCTATCGAAGCCAATGAGTTGGGCCGTCGTCTGTCGGCCCTCCTTGGTATTCCGATAAAATCCCTGGGCCGTGTGGAAGCCACTTTCAATCATTCAAGATTTGATATTTTTGAGCTGGACTGGACATCGCCTTGAACCGAACAAAACAGCCTTCTCTCTGGCAGATTGCTTTATTTAATGTTGCGGCAATCCTTCTTATTCTTTATTCCTTTGAATGCGTTTTGTATTTCACCAATCCCAAACGGAATCTTCCTTTCCATGGCGTTATAGGGGACACATTTTGGACGTGGGGATATCCAACCCGGATCAATTCATTTGGATTTCGGGAGCGCGAATTCAAAATTCCAAAACCGGCAAATACCTATCGAATTATGGTGCTGGGTGATTCATTGACATTTGGAGACGGTGTCGACGAACCGGAACGATTCACCAACATTTTGGAAGGCCTGCTTAAAAAAAAGTTTCCGAAACGACAAATAGAGGTTCTCAATTTTGGAGTTTGCGGAGGTTCCATTCGGGAAGAATGGAATATTTTAGAAACCAATAAAAACCGCGTGAAACCGGATTTGATCGTCCTTGGGTTCTGCCTCAATGATCCTCAGCCTGGACTTATGGATTACAGCCCGGAACGTTACGCGCTGAGGGAAAAATATAAGCCGTTTAAAAAAATCCTCCGGTCTCTAGAAATGCCGCATTTGGCTCAGACCTTGGGAAACTCATTGGAAAAGATAGGGGAGAAAATGGGGCGGGTCCCAACTTGGTGGCAATTTCTCGACCGCTCTTATGATCCTCAATCGGTCGATTGGAAGGATTTTGAGAATAAACTCGTCGGCATTCGTTCGGTTTCCGATCAAGAGGGCCTTCCCCAACCGATATTTGCTTTGTTGACCCAAGGGGTTTATACAGAACGGCCCACGGATTATAAAAATACCGACGAAATGACGCGCCTCTATTCCAAATGGTATGACCAAGCTGAAATGGCGGCCAAAAAAGCGGGGTTTCGAACCATCGATTTTCGCGCCAGCGTCATTGAGCAACTTCCGTCCACCATTCTGGCGATTAATAAGATAGACGCACATGCGCCTCCCGCGCTCCATGCTCTGTATGCAGAAGGACTTTTTAATCTGATCGGTGAAGATATATTTAAAAGAGAAAATTAATTTAATGCTTAAATATTTATTTTTAGTTTCTTTTCTGGGCTTTTTACCTGGAGCCTTTTCGGCCTCTGTGGAGGTTAAAAAATCAACTGAAGGATGGAACCTGCTTGTCGATGGGAGCCCGTTTTTTATTAAAGGTGTCGGATGCAATGCCGCTGAAGGTCCAGAGAATGAAAATTATTTGTTGATGGCCAAAGAAATGGGGGCCAACGCGGTTCGCACCTGGGGCGTTAAACCCCGCGCTTATTTTGATAGGGCGCAGGAAATGGGGCTTTTGGTGAATGCGGGGGTGTGGTTTAACCCGGTTCGCGGAGACCTTAAAAATAGTTACAAAGACCGGCGGTTTTGCAATCAACTGAAAACGGAAACACTGGAGTATGTAAAGGGCATGAAAGATCATCCGGCGCTTCTCTCTTGGAATTTGGGGAACGAAGTTTTTACATTCACCAAAAACGAAGGGGAACAACGAGCCTTCGGCCGTTTTTTGCAAGATCTGATCGAGGCCGTTCACAAAGAAGATCCGCTTCACCCAATCGTTTACGCCTGCGCCAGCCATAAAGAACTTCCCTATTTGAAAAAATATGTTCCCGACCTGGATATTGTTGGAATGAACACCTATGGCGGATATGGCAGCGCCCTCCGATGGCTTGCAACCAATCGTTACGACAAGCCCGTCATCGCTACAGAGTTTGGGCCGATGGGAGGCTGGACACAAAAGAAAGACATCAATGGATTGCCGTACGATCCGCTGGACCAATTCAAAGCTGCGGACTTTTCTTCTTTATGGGAGGAGATCATTCAGTCCCGAAATCAGTCCCTCGGCGGGTTTGCCTTTGTTTTAGGAAACCAACGCAATCAGGACAGCCTCACCTGGTTCAACATTAATTTCGGAGACCTAAAAAGACAAGCCTATTGGACCCTCTATAAACTTTATACGGGACGAGAGCCACTCAACCGACCTCCCAAAATAAGGTTCATAAAATTTAACAAGGTTAAAGATTTGGAACCCGAAGAATCCGTCATTGTCAGCGTGACGGCGGCCGATCCAGAAGGCGATCCGATGACCTTTGAATATTTCTTCACCGATATCGCTAGCGACCCTTTAATTGTTGAAACTCCAAAAATAATTTATCCCAAGGTGGAACGTCTCTCTGATGAAAAGGCCACCGTTCAAGTTCCCAATAAAACCGGTAAATTCCGCTTGTATGTGTTGGTCAAAGATAACCACCAGAACGTGGCCATTGGAAACCGCAGTGTTGGGTTAAAATAAAAATTAAAGAACTTTAAATATCGTTACTTTTTCCGGCTCATTCCGGTAAGCTATATGAAATAGATTGTCCATTCGCAAGAAACGATCGATTCTAACCATGTCTTGATAGGCGGGCGCGTCTTTCCCCAGCGACAAGCCGAAATCAATGTAATCTTCCCAGAAAATATATTGGATTTTATTCCGCCGGACCAACTCAACAAATAAAGTCGGATCTTCTGCGCGAGGAATAGATGAAACGATTTTTCCGATATATAAAACTTCTCTCCCATGAAATTCACTGGCGACAATTTCATTTTCATGAACATGGGACTTAATCCAAGAATAGGTTTGTTGGAAGGGAGGATGGGAAGGATACGGCGGCGGATGAGAAACCCATTTTCTCCCCTGAAATGAAAAAGCGGCGCCCAGGATCACACTGAGAAGCACGGGTTTTAAAAAGGGAACTCGAGAAAACCTGCTTGTTTCCAAACCCGCCCATGAATACCGAAAAATAAAAGGAAGGATCGGAACCATGTACCGATAGTTCCACCAGGGCCAAAGCGCGTGCAGACCCAATAAAACCACGAAATAAACGGAATAAGGATCCTTCCCTCGATTTTTATAAATATCTCGCAAGGCGATTCCCAAAGAAAGAAATATGGATCCGCCCCCAATAATTTTCAAAAAAGAATAGTTTGTTCCTGTCGGGGAAAAACTGTACCCCAAACTTGTCGCCGCTGCATTGAAATTGGAGGCCGCTATCTTCAATGATGTCTCAAAGAATTTAAATGAATAATTACGGACCAGCTCAAAATTTTCTTGTATTCCCCCATTTTGATTCGACCACAGCATCCAAGAAATATAAGTGAGCAAAGGAAGAGAAACGGCCCCTCTCAATTTCCGCCAATCGCGAGACGCCACCAAAACAATCCAACTGGCTCCTATCAAGGCCACCGCCGCCGGACGAATCAAATACAAGAGCGACAGGGCCAATCCCAATTGAATTCCGTTTGGATCCAGTCGAGACCAATAAATCAAGATCGCCAAACTTAAAAGTAAATAGGGAACTTCGGGCATAACGACGCCTGAACGGAACAACGTAAAGATGCTGGTTGAAAACAACAACGTAAGAAAAAGGGCGGGGGTCGATGAAAAAAAAGACCGAAAATACCGCCAAACGATTCCATTGCATAAAAAAAGAAGAAGGAGAAAATAAATTTGATAGGCAATCAGCGTTTCACTGAACAACAGAGAGACGGGTAATAAAAGAAACGGAAGGCCAGGGGTGATATTGGTGACAACGGATTTGGATATAAATAAATCGTACCGGTAGCTTCCTCGAGCCAACGCTTCCGCGGCCAGCACATAATAAGCGTCATCGTGCTCTCTTCCCAGGTAAAACGCGGGAAACGCACAAAATTGAATAATACAGGCCACCAAGAGCGTCGCCACGGTGAAAAATTTTTCCCGCCGGGAAAGAGTTTTGAACATGGCCCTAGAATATATTTTTAATTGTATGATGGGCCTCACAAAATGAAATGGAGCTCGACGGTACAACTCGCTGACTCGTTTTCCCCAGGCCTTCGGGAAGCGGCGGAAAAAATAAAGTCCGATTTTGGTTCGGAACAAGCCGATTTGGGATTTCTATTTGTCTCTTGGAAATTTCGGCAAGAAATCGTTGACCTATGGCCCCTTCTTAGAAAAGAGCTTCCGATTAAAACCATCATCGGCTGCACCGCGGGGGGCGTGATCGGAGGCGGTGAAGAGATTGAAGACAAACCCGCCGTCAGCCTCACCTGCGCCATTCTTCCCCAAGTGACCGTTCAATCTTTCGGCGTCAAACCAGAGTCCATGCCCGGCTCGGACGGGAGCCCCAAACCGTGGAGAGACCTCGTTCAAACCACTCCCGATGCCAAACCTCAATTTCTCATTCTCTCTGATCCATTTTCTCTTGATTCAGATCTTCTGGTCAGCGGATTGGATTTCGCATTCCCCCAATCGCTGAAAATAGGCGGTTTGGCGTCAGGGGGACAAGACCCCAAAGAAAATTTATTAATCCTCAATGAGAAAGTATTT
>CAZJOE010000150.1:0-5502 GCA_964547555.1 uncultured Elusimicrobia bacterium
CTACTGGGGTGCATTTATAATGGTAGGGATTTGAAGAATTATTTAAAAAAGGAGCTCTAAAAAAGCTCTTTTCAATTTTACTTTTTACCCACAAAATAATAGAGCAGAGGTCCAAGTACCGGCAGGAATACCACAGCCACAATCCAAAGAATTTTCCGCTCAGTATCTTTATTAGATTGATGCGAGCGTTTGGTACAAACGCTTAAAAAAACCTATTAGCTTTCCGTCCCTCAGAGGAATCTCTGTAGGCGCGGGCCAAAAAATAATCAATTTGCAATTTGCAAATTGCTAATGTATCCTTCCCCAATGAGATCCTCGAATGGCATTAAACCCCAAGATATTCTGATCCTCCTCAAGCTGGCGACCTGGAAAGACCGTCCCGACTGGAAAGGAGTGGATTTGGCCAAGGAATTGGGCCTGTCTCCATTTGAAGTCAGCATCGGCCTGGAACGCTGCCGTCGCTCAGGGTTTCTCGATGCATCCAAACGCGGGCTGATGAGGTCCGCGCTTCAAGAATTTTTGATTCACGGGCTTAAATATAGCTTTCCCACAGAACCGGGTGCCATGGGGCGAGGAATGCCAACCGCCCACTCTGCGCCGCCCCTTGCTAGGAAGATTGTTTCCAATGAGCCGTACGTTTGGCCGGATGATGAAGGCCGTGTCCGGGGCCAGGCGATTGAGCCACTCTACCCATCGGCCCCCTCGGCCGCCAAATCGGATGCGAAGCTTTATGAGCTCTTGGCGTTGATCGACACGTTGAGGGTAGGCCGCGCACGCGAACAAAAAATGGCGATCCAAGAAATTGAGAAAAGGATTGGAATCGGATGAAAGGCCAACGTCACATTGAAATGATCGCTACCGTGGCTCGTGGTCTGCGCGATCTCAAGGATGAGGTCGTCTTTGTCGGGGGTGCCACGGTGGGACTGCATATTACCGATCCAGCCGCACCGGAAGTTCGGCTTTCCGAAGATGTGGATTGCGTGGTCGAGATTGCGACGCGGAGTCAGTATTACGATTTGGAACAAAAGCTTCGCCGGTTGGGCTTTAAGGAACCGCGCGAGGAGGATCATCCCCTGTGTCGCTGGGTGTATTCCGGCGTCACCGTGGACATCATGCCCACGAACGAAAAAATTCTTGGCTTTTCAAACAAGTGGTATTTGGCCGGCATTCAGCACGCTCAAAAGATCAAGCTGCCGAATGGGCCGGAGATCGCCATTTTCTCGTCACCGTATTTGATGGCTTCCAAAATCGACGCCTTCAACGATCGAGGTCATAACGATTTCTTAGGGAGCGCTGACATGGAAGACATTGTTTCTTTGGTCGATGGATGTGAGCGGCTCCCCGACGAAATTAAGGGCGCCGCCTTGGACGTTAAGGATTATTTGAAGAAGGAACTTCGAACGCTTCTTAAAAATGATCGGTTTGTTGAGGCGGTGCGCGCGCACATCGATTCTATTGAACCGAGCGGCGGACGGACGGAACGAGCGCTGGCTATTCTCAATACGCTCGCGCGATCAGATTTTTAAGCGAGCAATGTTTTTCTTGCCCGCACTGCCGTGTGTTGATTATCCTTTCGAAGGATTATCCTTCACAAGGATAAGCGGCAGGTAGGCTTGTTTTTCACTTGCTCGATGGGAACAAGCCAACCAGAGATAACGATTCTCAGACGGCGATCCTTCCAATTTCGAATTTCTATCGCCATAAATACCAGTGGATATTAGAAATTAGAGGTCACAAACTCGAAACTCGAAACAAACCCCAAACTCTAAACTTCAAACGGGGGGAGGTATCGTGTGTGGTACAATGCCCTGTATGCCACCCAACAAATCCCGCAGGGATTTCCATAGTAAGAAGAAATTTTCTCCCCAGGCCCGTTCGCATACTCGCCGACTTCCACCCTCTACCCATCCTTTGCCTTCGTCTCAATCGGGACCCCAGGTTTATGTGGAAGGAATCCTCCAAGTTAAGGGGAAAGTCGGTTTCATTTTGTCTGAAGATTCTAAACTAGGGGACGTTTTAATCCAAGGTCCGAGCCTTAAATTGGCAATGGAAGGGGACCGGGTTCGCGCGCATGTTCTCTCCACGGGCGCAGATGGCCGCCGGATGGGTGTGATTACCGCGGTTTTGGTTCGGGCTCGAGATACCGTGGTGGGGACATTTAAACGGTTTGGCAACATGGCCGCCGTGTCGTTGGATGCGGACGCGATTGTGCGCATTTTGGACATGGGGAAACTTTCACCGAAAGTGGGGGATGTGATTGTGGTCCGCATCACGCGTTGGCCCACCTCCAAAGAAGCGCCCGCCGGTGTTCTTACGGAAATTCTTGGATCAAGAAATACTCCGGGGGTTGATCTTGACGAAGTGATCCGCCGCTACGATTTGCCTCAAAAATTTACCGAAGAAGTGCAAAGCGAAGCGGCTGCGTTCGGGTCCGAAGTCCCTGAGTCGATGTGGAAAGATCCGTCTCGAGAATTATTTTTTGATCGGCGCCTCTTCACGATTGACGGAGCCGATGCGAAGGATTTTGACGATGCCGTTTCGCTCGAACCGATCACGGACGGCTGGCGCTTAGGCGTTCATATCGCGGACGTCGCTCAATATGTCAAACCTGAATCCTCTTTAGACAAAGAAGCATACCGACGGGGAACCAGTGTTTATTTTCCAGGGAGCGTTTTGCCCATGCTTCCCTTTCCTCTTTCGGACGGGCTTTGCAGCCTGCGCCCTGATTGTGTCCGTCTCACTTTGTCTTGTCTGATGGACATTGATCAAGAAGGCCGCGTTAAAAATTATCGGATCGTCGAAAGCGCCATTAAAAGTTCCAAAAGGTTCACCTATGAAGAGGTGGAAGAAATATTAAAAGGGACGAACCCGCCGAATTTGGATCCCCTGGTCATCAAAGATGTTCGAGACATGGGTACGTTGGCTCGACTTCTCCGTAAAAAAAGATTGGAACGCGGTTCATTGGATTTTGATTTTCCCGAACCCAATGTGGTTTTAGATCCTCATGGACGCCCGATCGATATTCACCGGAAAGACCGTCTGGAAGCCCATCGATTGATCGAAGACTTCATGCTTCTCGCCAATGAGACCGTCGCGCGCCATATGCAAGGCCGCCCGTTTCTTTACCGAATTCACGAAACGCCCGACCCAACCCGGGTGGAAAAACTTTTTAAAACTTTGGATGCGATTGGTTTGGTGGTCCCCAAAAATAGAGACACAACCCATCCCTCCGCTTTTCGGGCCATTTTGGCGGCCGCGGAAGGGAAACCCATTCAGCAAATGGTCCATATGTCGATCTTAAGAAGTTTGAAGCAAGCGATCTATTCACCCGTCGACAAAGGCCATTACGGTCTGGCTTCAGAAAGTTACACCCATTTCACTTCTCCGATTCGAAGGTATCCCGATTTGATTGTGCACCGTCTCTTAAAAGAACGGATTCATAATGTTCAGCGGGCCGAATATTGGTCGCAAAAACTTTCTTCCATTTGCGAGCACACCTCCAAGCGAGAACGCGTGGCCGTTGAAGCGGAGCGGGAGTTTATGGACGTTCAGAAAGTCCGCCTGATGGAACCGCATGTGGGAGAAACCTTTAGCGGCGTGATTTCCGGCGTGACCAACTTTGGATTTTTCGTCGAGCTTGATACCTATTTCATCCAAGGCCTTGTCCACGTCACGAATTTAGGAAGCGATTATTATGTCTTTGATGAAAATCGCCAGACCCTTTCCGGACGCCGCAACGGCCACACCTTTGCGATGGGGCAAAAAGTAAAAGTACAATTGGCTTCGGCCAATGTTTTAAAACGGCAAATCGATTTCCAACTTGTTTCAGAGTCGCCGCGTCCGCGCCAGCAGGATTCCAAGCCACAGAAGCACTTTCACCGGCATAAAAGGCGATAGATAAGGAGACTTTTTTTGAAAGGATTAAATTCTCGGGCCCGCATGAAAATTGTCGCGACCGTCGGGCCGGCCAGCACGTCGCCGCAAATTATTAAGAAATTGATTTTAAGTGGGCTTAACGTCGCCCGTCTCAATATGGCGCACGGCACCCACGCCGAACATTCCCAGCGAATCGATACCGTTCGCGAGGTGGCCCTTAAAACCCGTGCGGCCGTCGGCATCCTCATGGATCTCCCCGGTCCCAAACTTCGCGTCGCGAGAATTCCCGGAACGTCTCTCGAACTCAAAAGAAACGATGAAATTTTTTTAACCTCCAATCCCCGCCTCCAGGGCCACAATGTCATCACCATTTCCTATAAAAATTTAATCCGTGACGTTAAAAAAAGCGAAGCCGTCTATATTTCCGATGGACTGATCCGGGTCCGAGTGGACGGCGTTCAAGGGGAAAAAATACGTTGTACCGTCACGCACGGAGGCACTGTCCATGTCGGGAACGGCGTGAATTTTCCCCATTCTTTCTTATCGATGGAAGCCTTCACGGCTGGTGATAAAAAACATTTGGAATTCGGCCTCAGGAAGGGAATTGATTTCGTGGGCGTGTCATTTGTTAGTAATGCGGCAGATATTGCGCGGGTGCGGGCCTTTTGTAAATCAAAAAAGAAAAACCCGTTTGTGATTGCCAAGATTGAACGGGGCGAAGCCTTGGACAATCTGGAGAAAATCATCGACGCCGCCGACGGCGTCATGGTGGCGCGGGGCGATTTGGGAATTGAGGTGCCTTTCTACAAGCTGCCCGTCATTCAAAACCACATCGTGGAATTGGCCCGTCAAAGAGGAAAACCCGTCATCGTGGCCACTCAAGTCTTGGAGTCGATGATCCTGAACCCTCGCCCGACTCGCGCGGAGGCGACGGACGTTGCGACCGCCATATCACAAGGAGCGGATGCGATCATGCTTTCTGGAGAATCGGCGGTGGGAAGTTATCCGGTTGAATCGGTGAAGGCGCTCACCGAACTCATCAAAGAAACGGAAAGGTCCCCAGAATTTATTTTAAATCCTATCGCTCAAAAAGGATCGGAACCCAAAAAAGTGATGGCCCAGGAAGCCTGTCGCATTGCTGAAAAAGTAAACGCCAAAGTCATTTTGGTCCAAACTCAAACAGGCCGTTCGGCCCGCCGAATTTCAAGATTTAGACCCCGCGTTCCGATTCTTGCGTTGGTGGATGAAGAGCGCGTGAGAAGGCGTCTGACTCTTTTGTGGGGAGTTCACTCGCTGGTCAAATCAATCAAAGTTTCGATCTATCACAACACGTCTCTTTTTGGCTGGCTTCACCGGCTCTATCGTTTTGAACAGACCGACCGAGCCGTTTTGGTGGATACGCCCGCTCATTCGGGAAAAGTCGTCGTGTCCGTTATCGTAGGTCGTTCGCAAAAAAGTTAAGGCACCAGCACACGGAAACCGATCGTCAGATAAGGATCGGGTTTTAATTCTAAATTCCTCACCCGGTGTTTCCCCTCCCATACTTCCAGTTTGTGGCGGAAGGAATAGCCGGTGTCCATCCCGACGGCGAACCAAGGACGGATCGTCCATTTAATATAAGGACCC
>CAZJOE010000151.1:0-5469 GCA_964547555.1 uncultured Elusimicrobia bacterium
GAGTTGTCGTGAGAAATGGAATCCGGTTCACATGGAGGGTTAAGGAAGCGGAGGAAAGGAGCCCCGGTGAACTTGATGCCCGTTGGCGTTTGGATATTTCGCCTCTATGTGAGGGTGCGGCCTCGCTGATGAAGACGATGCTGGAAGTAGCGAAAACGCAAGGGTTGGGATCGGAACCAATCGCTGGAGATTGGAAGTTTGTTAACCGGCTTTATCGCGCTTTCAATGGGACAATGCCGCCTGAAGAATTAAAGAAAATCGCCCAAGAGACAGAAAATCCAATGCATGGACATGTGTGGGCTGTTTCCATTGACCGTGTCAAAAAAAAGAAATCCATTTCGGCCGCCGGTTCGTCATCCTTTAAAGCCAAATTCTCCGAAACAGAGGAAAAATCCCTTCTCACCATAAAAGCCGATGATAAGATTCCAGCTTCCCTTTTGATCGAACAAGTGGGGAATTGGTTGAATAAGAAAAGATCCCCTTCAGATCGAGACATCTTTAAATCATTGGTTGCTGAACACCTTCTTTGGCGGACCCTCGCCGGACTCGAGTCAACAATCGTCGTCCCCGCCGCCCCACCCAGCAAAAGTCAAGAAGGCTTCTCGAACCTTCGCACTTGGGGTTACATTGCCGGTATCACTTTGGGTGTGATTGCCGTTGGTTCCCTTGGGGCCTTCAACGATATCAACATCGGAAAATCACTGAGCGTAGGAGGAATGATGTTTCTTGCGCAGCTTCCAATTCTGATATGGGTCGTATTCCGCAACCATTCTTTTAAGATGGTTAAGAGGGACCATGAGATTTTGATTCCTTTAATCGGTTTCCTGCTTACTTGTGTTGCTTATATTGGATTCGTTATGGCACTTGATTTCGCTGGCTTCAACTTGCGTGAGATATTCCCTTCTTGGATGCTATCCCCCCATGCGGGCCTGCCCTTTGCCATAGCTGCCCTGCCGATTGTTCTGGGCGTGGTGAGAAAAGAAGCCATCGTGCGTAAGACCATTAGTGATTTGCATATCAATCCAGACTTTTTGAGATATGAACCACCTCAAGATGAAATAGACCGTCAATTCCGCCTTGATATTTTCCTGGATATGGTTCAGGAGATTAAAGAAAACGCCATCAATAAAAATATCCCTTTTAAAAATTTAGATCTTGAATTCGACTTTTCGACGGTGGAGTATCAAAAAACCTTAAGATATAAATGGGAAATTCATCAAATCACGCGCCCTCCTATTGCCACCGTAGAAATAGAATTTGATTGGGAACACGGCAAACTTGCCATCATGGCGGAAGGCATTGAAGGAGCTGTTGAACATTACACCGATAAAATTCAGGAAGCTTTATTTAACCGTGGAATATTGATCCCAGATCCTAACCATCCTATCTCTCCAAATACCAGCATCCCCTCAATTTTCTTTCTTATTGGACTAGCTGGACTTTCGGTTTCACAAGCCATGGGCGGACAAGGATTCACTTTTGGCGGAACCCAATCCCTTTTGGCGTGGAGTGTGGTGGTTGGAATTTTTTTGGCGGGGGCGACATTTCATCGGTGGAAAAATTACGTAAAGGTTGCGTTGGTCGGACTGGGGCTTTTAAATCCTGATTTTGGGCTTCGTTCTGAAATGGGGGCGTATCGAGGAAAAAGTCCGCAGTCTTGGAAAGATCGGTTCAATATTGGATTCAGGTCCCATCATAATTCAATTAATCTTCCGGAAAGAATAGATAAATTGATACCGATACAAGGGAGCCGTTTGAAAAAAGAAATTCAGCACCTTGCGGACCAAATTCGCAGCCTGCCCAGAGACGAAAACCATCTTGCCATCCATCAACTTCTTGGTATTTACAATGAATCGTCAATCGACCCGGCCAAACGAACCATTGTTCAATTGCTTTTGACAAATTTAAAAGTCGATCCCACTCAATTTAACATCCACCCCGAGCAAAGCAACCCCGATCAACCCACTTCACAAAACGAGGCGGGATTCGCGAGCCTGCAAACTTTGTTTTATTACGCAGTGATCAGTCTCGGTGCAGTAGCTGCGCTCACTATAATTTTTATTTTCCTTAATACTCTTTATCATTCCAGCGCCGCGATGGGTGCCCAAGCGAGCGGAGTGACGATGGCGGCATTAACTTTGACTCGCCGCAAACAAAAAAAAGAAACTTTGCCTCCTCACTATTACAATTTCAGGGCGTTCCAAGATAATTTTCGTCATGATATTCCGAATACGATTTTAACTGCCAAAATTATTATCACGAAGACGTCCGGAAAAGATGGCGTTGAGATTAATACCTGGAACAAAGAAAATGGTCGGCACTTGGCCCGAATTACAGACGAAAAAGAGATTGAGAGCATGGCTCCGTTTTCCAAGGGAGAACTTCTTTACGTTTTATCGAAAAAGGGAACCATCAATGTGAGAGAAGCCAAAACTGGCGAGCTCCTGCGAAGCATCCCATTCAAACAAGCGCCGGACACGATATCGTTTGCCATCAATTCCAATCAAACTCATCTGGCCAAAATTGACAGCCGTTCGGGCGATATCTATCTTTACGATCTTCCTCGGCAAAAACTTATAGGGTCATGGAGAAGCAATGAAGTCATTGATAAAGTTGAGTTTTCCGATGACGAAAAAACCCTTCGATACAGAATTATTAGCGATCAGATTATTGTAGTGATGTCACATTGGAAAGTAATCGACTTAACCCAAGATCGTCAAACAAAAAGTCTTTTTCCCCAAACAAAATCAGAGGCTTCCCCCTCCAAAAAGATCAAACACGCAAAATGGTTCGACGGCCACTCAAAACTCGCCGCCTGGACCCTCCTCGGCGCATTGGCCGGAATTGCAGTGGGATTTCCAGTGTCCGCAGAAAACTTAAGTTCAACGATCATTGGGAACCAATCACTTCTGGCTTGGAGTTTTGTGATTGGATTAGTTTTTGTGTGGGGCGCGTATCGTTGGTGGAGAAATAACAATGAAATGGCGATCGCCGGCTTTAAAGCTTCTAATTCTTTATCTCGCGAAAATTCCAAACCGGAGCTTCGTGTTGAATCAAGGGCATGGAGAGGGGAGAATGAAGAAGATGATTGGCACCAACACCGCCCGCTGGGAAGTTCGGGTCATTTAAGCGTGGACAATTTTGCCGATAAGCTTGAAAGTTTGAGGTTGTTATCGGCCGCCAGTTTGAAAAAAATGATGCAGCACCTCGCCGACCAAATTCGCAGTCTTAAGCCTCACATGAGAATCATACTTGTCAATGAGCTCCAACGTATTTATCAAGACAAAACCCATGATTCCTATTGGCGCTCTATGGCCGAAGGAATTTTGGCCCGTGTGGATGAAAACCTTCTCAATAAGCGAAATGAACCCAATCCACTACCGACCCTTCCTCCAGGAGCAAAAAGCTTTTTGACTCTAATCGGCATTTCCCTCTTTGGACTTCTTTTCCCTACCACACTCTCCGCAGCAGACTTCACCCTCTCACACCTTACCCCGACTCTGGGGACGATGAATTTGGCTAATTTTTCTCCGGTGATTCAATGTATTTTGGGAGGAGTTGTCATCGGCGGGACGTTAATTATGGGAGCCTATTCCTGGTTTTCTCCCGCACACAAAATCCATGGCATGGCCTTAATCGAGGAATCATTCAAAGTAAATTTCCATCGAGGCTTTGTTGTTGAGCATTTCCAGAACCTTTTCGATGAGGACTCACCTTTATTGAAATCCCTGCACGAACAATTGGAGTCTTTTCGCAGTCTTCGTGTTGAAGCGGATCATCTTTACATTCATTTAAGATTGGATTTTGAGCCGCTCGATCAATTACCCCGAGAAATTAATATCCGCTTTTCTATAGATGAAGAGATGAGGGCCAATCTGGAAGTGTCTGGACGAGATCCAAAATTAAGCGGATTTATTTTTACACAGATTCTGGCCGAACTGGGACGTCTCAATTGGGTCAAACATTTTGAGATCAATAACTATAAGGAAGCTGCCCCCCAATCGATTATCAATAACCTTACAACGCAAGTAACACAGCTTCTTAAAAAAATCTCAGGAAAAAAACTACGCAGGCAATTTCTTGCCTCCTTGAGAAATGAGGTTCAAAATTTAAGCCACCGCCAGTCAATCGATAAACGCTATCCGGCTTACGTGAAAAAATTCACTGATTTAAATAAACCTTGGGCTGTACAAAATTCGGAACGAAACAAACGCGGCGCCATTGCCCATACAAGCAACAAGGTTATCGTGTGGGATGGAGAAACCAATAAAGCCATTTCTCAATTTGATGTGGACATGAAATACGACTTCCAACGATTTGATTTTAGTCCGGACGGATCCAAGATTGCCTTGATGTATACCTATCATGCGGATCTTTTCGATGTCGACGATGAGGTCTTCTTAGGTCGGATTGAATTGAAAGAAATTCGTGAAAGAGAGTTTAAATTCGGAACTCTGAATATCGCCTTTAGTCAGGATGGGAAATTTGTGGCTTATACCCACCGTGAACAGGATAAACCTGTGATCGTCATTCGACATATCGAGTCGGGAAGGGAATTTCGTCATCGTCCTGATTCCGGTAATTGGTTGGGTGGACAACTCAGATTCGATCCTTACGCCCCCGATAAATATCTACACTGGAACTATTGGTCTGATTTAGAGGGACATCCTGCTTCACACCGCCTCCCCATTTCAGACAAATTGGCCGCTCTTGCTTCTCCTGCTGAAAAAACACCCAACGTCTTAGATCAAGCAAGCAAAGCTTCTACCTGGCTTATCCTCGGCGCGTTGGCCGGAATCATGTTCAACATCGCCGCCTCCGCCGCGCCTAACGTAACAAATACCATTGCTGAAATTTCGATTGTTAACCCGATGGTCGGCATGATTACGGGGCCGTTGGGGCTTCTGTTGGGAGGGGTTTGGATTTTAGGGAAATTCCGGTCTTATTTGATGGGGCGAAGACAGGTCGTTTTAGATTTGAAGTTGAACTCAACCTGGCTAAAACTGAATGTTCCCGCTAGCAGTAATCCTCATCCAAAAATTATTGGGAAATTAGAATACCTTTTTGGATTAGATTCAAAGTTCAGATCCCAATTTCCTTTTGGATACGGTCAATTTTCAGGAAACCAGTCAGTTAGATTTGCCTCAGAATCAACTTACTTTGAATTTTTTATCGACCAAAAAACCAAATATCTCACACTAAAAACTAGGTCAACTTCTCGTGAAAGAACGTCGAATCTTCTTCGTAATGTTCTTTTGACACTTGTGCAATCAGATCTCGTGGAGTTTGTTCCTGTCGGCGACAGTGAAATAGAAATTCCAGCCGATGAAATTAAATCCGAAGAAGCCATCAGTGAGACCTTTTCTCAAACACAAGAAAATTCCCCCCTGGTTTCAAAAGCAGAATTGCATCGGGGAGATGTATTTGGGGCTTCTTTCTCAGATGGAACTGTCGGTTTATTTGGAGTCG
>CAZJOE010000152.1:0-5465 GCA_964547555.1 uncultured Elusimicrobia bacterium
GGGCCGTGGGATCGCCTGGCTGGATACGGGAACGCCGGAATCTCTTTTGCAAGCCTCCAACTTTGTCCAGATCATGGAAGAAAGACAAGGGCTTAAAGTGTCTTGCCTCGAGGAGATTGCTTATAAGAAAGGATTCATTGCCGCTTCTGATTTGAGGATGCTGGCCCAGAAAATGAAAAACGAGTCCTATAAACAATATTTGTTGCGGCAATTGGATCATTAAAGCGACGATGAAATTTATTGAAACTGATTTGCCCGGCGTGGTCGTGGTGGAACCGCAAGTTTGGAAAGACAATCGCGGCCATTTTTTTGAAGCGGTCCACGCGCAAAAATTTAAAGGCACAAAAATTCCCTCCAATTTTGTCCAAGATAATATATCCCGATCTTCCCAAGGTGTTCTGCGGGGATTACACACGCAAGTGTCCCGGCCCCAGGGAAAGTTGATCAGAGCCATCACCGGAGAAATTTTTGATGTGGCCGTTGACGTACGAAAAGATTCCGCCAACTTTGGAAAATGGGTGGGCGTGATTCTCTCCGGAGAAAATTTTAAATCCTTGTATGTTCCCCCGGGGTTTCTTCATGGCTTTTGCGTGCTGAGCCAAACCGCCGATGTCGAATATAAATGCACCGATTTTTATGATCCCTCCGATGAACTGGGAATTCGTTGGGATGATCCGGAACTAAAGATCGATTGGCCCGTGAAACGTCCCGTGCTTTCGGCCAAGGATGCCACGCTGCCCGTCTTAAGTGAGGCCCGGACCCATTTCCCTGAATAAAGACGAAAGCCAAACAGGATTTTCATGAAGGTTCTTATTTCTGGCGCAAAAGGCTTTATCGGTTCGGCTCTGAGCAGGGCCCTCCAAAATGAAGGACATCAGTTAACCTCTCTCACCAGAAAGAAATCAACGGAAGATTTTTCCGACATTTATTGGAACCCTGAACAGGGCCTTCTGGATCAAAGCCGGCTGGAAGGTTTTGAGGCCGTCATCCACTTGGCCGGAGAAAGTATTGCCGAAGGACGATGGACCGAGGAAAAAAAGAAAAGAATTAGAGACAGCCGTGTTCAAGGAACAACATTTCTCAGCGAATCATTGGCCCGCCTTCAAAGTCCGCCTCAAGTTTTTGTCACCGCTTCAGCAATTGGTTTTTATGGAGATCGGGGAAATGAAGTTTTAGATGAATCCAGTTCCGGGGGCCAAGGATTTTTACCAGAGGTTTGTCAGGCGTGGGAAAATTCAACTGCCGCCGCCAAGGCCAAGGGCATCAGAACTGTCCATGTACGAACCGGTATTGTTTTGGGAAAGGAAGGGGGCGCTTTAAAGGCGATGCTGATTCCTTTTAAGTTGGGAGTGGGGGGACGTTTGGGAGACGGGCAACAATACATGAGTTGGATTGTTCGTGAGGACTTGGTGCGAATATTTCAGTTCGTGTTGGTGAAGGATGCTATTTCCGGTCCGGTGAACGGAGTGGGGCCTCTGCCGGTGACCAACCTTGAATTTACAAAGGCCTTGGGCGCTGTTTTACACCGGCCCACTCTTTTTCCGGCGCCAGCGTTTGCCCTTAAAATTGCGTTGGGAGAAATGGCCGAGGCGCTGCTTTTATCCAGCGCCCGCGTCCAACCCAAAAAACTTTTGGACGCGGGATTTGGCTTTAAATACGGGGAAGTAAACGAAGGATTGAGATCTATTTTCCAGTAATGATGATGGGACCGCAGCCGATCCGCCCACCTGCATTTCCCACGGGTTGGCCGAAATCGTCATTCTTTTCATGAAGGATAAGGGCCCGTCCGCCCACGCTGGATTTGCTTCCGCTTAAGGTCACCCCTTTAAGAATGGCTTCAAGTTTTCCCGTTCCGTCTGCGGCGATGTCGACATTGCCCAAATCTCCTGCATGCGCTTTTTTCATTCCGTCCTTGGTGGCGTGGCCATGGGGGGTGTTCAGGGGATTGTAATGACTGCCGGCCGCTTTGCCCGTATCTTCGCAGGAGCCAAATTCATGGATGTGAAATCCGTGAGGGCCTGCTGGAGCATTGGCCAAATTGGCTGAAACCATGAGTCCGTCTTTTGAATCCACCAAGGTAACGGTGCCCATGGCCTTCGAGTCGGGGCCGGTTCCTTTGAGGACAGCAACTCCCATCTCTGCTCTCGATACCGAGATGCCCAAAATAGTTAAAACGCCAACAGCCAATATTGCGCGACTTGTCTTCATACGACCTCCTGAAATAATTTTTGTGAACAAGTATTATACGCGGTATCCACTCGATTGTTCGCCTTCATTATTTTGTAAATAGGACATATGAAACTATCCCAAGAAATTCTTCGCCGGTTCCAAATTGTTCGTCGTCGGGCCGCCCAAAAAATGACGGAACCCACAGCCATGACATTGGCCACGGTCGATCGCCAAAGTCGTCCCTCTGCCCGCGTTGTTTTACTGAAAGGCGTGGATGAACAAGGATTTGTTTTCTACACCAATTTTCACAGTCAAAAAGGCCAAGAGCTAGAGGGGAATCGTTGGGCCGCTCTGTGTTTTTTTTGGGACTCGCTTGAGGATCAAGTGCGGGTGGAAGGACGGGTTAAAAAAGTTTCATCCCGAGAAGCCGATCTCTATTGGAAAACGCGCCCGCGCGACAGTCAAATCGGGGCGTGGGCCTCGCGTCAGTCCGCCGAATTGAAAAATCGGTCAGAGCTTCTTTCCCGTGTTGCTCAATTCTCGAGAAAATTCAAAGGATCGCCGATTCCCCGCCCTTCTTATTGGAATGGATTTCGAGTGATTCCTTCTAAGATCGAATTTTGGAAACGCATGCCGTTCCGTCTTCACGAACGGGTCGTTTACCTCAACAAGGGGGGACGGTGGAAAAAAACACTTCTCTTTCCCTAAAAAAGGTCCTGCGCAGCTTCAAGCCTTTTGTCGACGAAGACTCGCGTGTGCTCATTTTAGGCTCGATGCCGGGTCCTCAAGCGTTACGCAAGCGACAATTCTATGGGTTTGATGGCAACCATTTTTGGCATATTATCCCTAAGTTGTTTAATCAAGAACGACCCGCCGATTATAAGGACCGACTCGCCCTTGTTAAGAAAAATCGAATCGCCCTTTGGGATGTGCTTTATTCTTGCGAGCGGGTTTCAGCATTGGATTCCGATATTCGAAACATCAAAGCCAATAAAATACCTGAACTTCTTAAGAAATTCCCCAATATCCAAGCCATCTTTATTAACGGTAAATTTGCTTACAACACGTTCATAAAAACCCACGGCAAAGCCGTGACTAGTCCGGTTTTTTATTTGCCGTCCACCAGTCCCGCTCACGCGACCATGACGTTTGATGAGAAGCTGGAAAAATGGAGCGTCATCAAAAAGTGGATAAAGGAAAATTGAAATAAGTACAATGAGAAAAAAGGAGCTTCACCCCATGTCCAAACCTCGAATCTTAACCCTGGTCGGTATGATTTTTTCAGCCGCCCTCATCCGCCTCCTTCCCCATCCGTGGAATTTCACTCCGGTCGCGGCGATGGCCCTTTTCGGCGGCGCTCAGTTTTCCGATAAACGCTTGGCATTCGCCGTCCCCATTTTGGCTCTCCTTTCGAGTGATTTGATTCTGGGATTTTATCCGATGTGGGGATTTGTTTATGCCGCCCACGCTTTGATCGTCGTGATTGGAATTTTAATTCGAAACAACAAATCCATCCTTTCCGTGGGGTGCGCGTCCTTGGGCGCTTCCGTCCTATTTTTCTTGGTTTCTAATTTGTCCCATTTCTTTACCGCCGGGTTCTTCCCTATGACGGTCGCGGGCCTCATGCAGTGCTACATCGAGGGGCTTCCTTTTTTCCGCAATACGCTCATGGGAGATCTTTTCTTCAGCGCCCTTCTTTTTGGAACGTTTTATGCCGCTGAAAAACGATTTTCCGCTCTTCGGGAATTTACTCCGCAGGCCGCTTAGCTATTACACGCGTCATCTCCCTCATTCCTGGCGCCACTGAAACGGTGTGCGCACTTGGCCTAAAGGATTTATTGGTGGGCCGCTCTCCAGACTGTGATTTTCCCCCGTTGGTAGGGAGGCTTCCGGTTTGTACGAGCCCGGAAATTATTGCATCCCTGAAACCTGATGTGGTCATCGCGGAAGTAAACAATCCTCTGCTGGATTCCTTGGGGAAAAAGATCAAAAGAGTTTCTCTTGAACCCCGGGTTCTGGGTGATATTTGGAGCGGAGTTTCCGAGATGGCGGAGGCCTTGGGAGCGGCGGAGATGGGCAAAAATAAAATTGTTCTTTATCAAAACAAATTAAATGCGCTGGGTAAAAAATCCGCTGGACTTGAACCCAAACCCCGCGTCGCCGCGATTGGATCGATCGATCCTCTAAAGGCGGGAGGAAAATGGATCCCCGAACTTATAAAAATTGCCGGCGGACGGGACCTTTTTGGAAAAGCGGGCGAACCTTCTCGTCAAATTCATTACGAGGACTTGATAAAATCAGACCCGGATATAATTTTGGTTTTTCCTTCCGGCTTCAACATTGAGAAGACCCGAGATGAGTTGGAGCCGTTTAGCGCAAAAAAAGGATGGTTTGATTTGAAAGCGGTCCAGCACAATCAAGTTTTCTTGATTGATGGAAACCACTATATGAACAGGCCGGGTCCACGATTGGTTGATTCGTTGGAAATGCTCGCTGAAATTTTTCACCCGGACGATTTTGATTTCGGCCATAAAAATTCCGGCTGGCAGTATTGGGGCTTCAACCGGTTTTAAGAGAGGATAAGGAATGCAGATATTTATTGGGCTTGCGTTGATCATTGCTATTTTGGCGGCGGTTTTTGCGTGGCAAAATCCCATGGTGATGGCGGTCCAGTTCTTTGGATGGAAATTTAACGGATCTATCGCTTTTATATGTTTGGCGATATTTGCAATGGGGTTTCTGACCAATTTCTTTTTTTCCATCGCCAGTGTGATACGGTACCGGTGGCTCATTTACAAACAAAAGAAAAGAATCGATTTATTGGAACAGAAGTTGGCAGACCAAGAGGCCCATCCCGTCTTCGACACACCCCCCAACCCGCAGTAAAAATGGCCTGAATTGTAAGGGCAATTTTCATTTCTTCTCTTGATTTAGATTGGCCGGCAGTTAGAATTAAACCGATGGAAAACTCGGCTTATTTACTCGGAGGCTCGGCCCTTGTTTTTGGCCTTTCTCTTTTTTACGCGTTCACCAATGGACTCAGGAACGGTCCTTTGATTGTGGCCACCATCGTTTCAACCCGGGCCATTTCTCCTGGGAGAGCATTCCTTTTATGCGCGACCAGTGAATTTTGTGGAGCGATTTTTTTTGGGTCCGCCGTGGTTTTGACCATCAGCCAGAAAATGTTCGGCCCCGCTTTTCGAGAAGCATCCCGGCAAGAAATATTGATGGTCTTAGGATCCGCCGTCGGGGCGTCGATCAGGTTGCTGGAGTCGGCGGCGCTCATCTGGAAGAGA
>CAZJOE010000153.1:0-5453 GCA_964547555.1 uncultured Elusimicrobia bacterium
TGGACCGGACGCATCCGCCGTGATGAACGGCAGATTGATGTCCGTTTCAAGCGTGGTCGAAAGTTCGATCTTCGCTTTCTCCGCCGCTTCTTTCAGACGTTGGACCGCCATGGCGTCCTTGCGAACATCAAGGCCGGATTCTTTTTTGAATTCTTCCGCGATGAAGTCGATCAGGATTTGGTCCATGTCGCTTCCCCCGAGTTGAGTATCGCCGGACGTGGCCAACACTTGGAACACGCCGCTGCCGAAGTCCATGATGGTGACGTCGAGCGTACCTCCGCCCAAGTCGAAAATCATGATCTTTTCGTCTTTGCCTTGTTTGTCGACGCCGTAAGCCAAGCAAGCGGCGGTCGGTTCATTGATGATACGGACCACTTCGAGACCGGCAATGGTGCCCGCGTCTTTGGTCGCTTGACGTTGGTTGTCGTCGAAGTAAGCGGGAACTGTGATGACCGCTTTTTCAACTTTGGTGCCGAGATAAGCTTCCGCGTCTCTCTTAATTTTCTGAAGAATAAAGGCCGAGAGCTGCTGCGGCGTGTATTCTTTGGAGAAGACTTTATATTTGTGGTCAGTCCCCATCTTCCGTTTGAAAGTGGTGAGCGTCCCTTCGGGATTCGACACCGCTTGGCGCCGCGCCGGTTCTCCGACGAGCAATTGGGCTTCCGCTCCCTTTGTGAAGGCCACGTAAGAAGGGAAAGCTTTCCCTCCGAGTGTCGTCCCTTCCGCCGACGGGATAATGGCCGGCTTTCCGCCTTCCATCAAAGCCGCCGCTGAATTTGATGTTCCTAGGTCGATTCCGATTATTTTAGACATGGTTCGTTTCCTCCGTTTCGTTATTCTCTTTTTTAGATTTGACGGCCACCCTCACGCGCGCCGGTCTGACCAACCGGTCTTGCCAGGTGTAGCCTCTTTGAATTTCTTCCAGGATCAGCCCGTCTTCCTTGTCGTCATGGATTTCTTGGGCCACCGCTTCATGGCGATGGGGATCCAATTTTTCTCCAACGGTCTTAATAGCGACCAATCCCTGGTCTTTCAAAAACTTTTCAAATTGTTGATGGATCATGGCGAGTCCTGTTTTCATGGCATCGATGTCCGTGGCGTTCTTCGTCGCGTTCTCGGCTTGAATCAAAGCATCCGTTAAAGAAATAAGAGGAAGTAAAATATCTTCCCGTCCATTTCTCCGTGATTCCTGCACCCGCGTCTCGCTTCGCTTTCTAAAGTTGTCGAAATCAGCCCCGAGCCGCAACAGCTGGTCGTACAAATCTTTTTCCTTCGCTTTGGAGGCGTCCAGCGATTGCTTAAGAATGTCCAGTTCGGCCAATTTCTCGTCGAGTTCAGGCCGGTCTTCGTTCGTAAGGTCAGCGCTCATCGCTGTTCTTGTCCTCCAATAAATTATGACTGAAAAAATCTTGCCGGCCTTCCAGCACGCGGTTTACCAAGGTGGCCACCGTCCCTACAATGGACATCATTCTTTCGTATTCCATTCGCTTAGGTCCCAAAATACCGAGCACACCCACGGGTCTTCCGCGAACGGTGTAACACGTCGAAACCACACTCAAATTCTTCAAACCGGGAGCAGAGCTGTCTCCGATTTTGACTTGGAGACCTTTCTTATTGATCTCCTTATTAAGCATCTGGCCAAAAATTTCTTTCTCGTCCACGAGCTGAGCAAAGGAGCGCATACTTTCATAGTCCTGAAACTCCGGAAAGTTTAGGATGTTGCTGGCGCCTTCCACATAAACGTCGGTTTTATTGGCGCTTTCAAAAAGATGCTTGGATAAAACCGTTAACAAATCTTGCTGCGTTTCCTGTTTGTTTTGGTATCGGCCCAATTCCTGAATCAGCCTTGTTTCGGCCCCCTCAAAACTTAAACCCACCAATCGCTCACATAAAAATCGAGAAACTTGCCGCAGCTCTTCATCCGGCGGTGTTTTATCGACGACCACCATTTGGTTCCTCACTTGCCCTGTTTCGGAAACCAAAACCGCCAACACATGATGGGTGTCGACGGGCACCAATTCAATTCGGCGAATTTTCTCTTCCACCATTTTGGGCGGAAGAACAAACCCCGTGCAATGTGAAAGCGCCGACAACACCCGCGTGGTCGACATCATCAAATCTTCGATCTCTTTCATCCGGCGCGAATATTCAGATTTAATCCGCTGCTCTTCTTCAATGGCCAACCGTTGAATATTCACAATTGAATCTACATACACCCGGTACCCCTTATCAGTCGGAACCCGGCCGGCGGAGGTGTGGGGGTGGGTCAGAAATCCCTCTTTTTCCAAATCCGCCATGACGTTGCGAATACTGGCCGGCGACAAATTAAGCCGGAAGTTGTCCAAAATTGTTGACGATCCCACAGGCTTTCCGGTCTTAATAAAAACATGGACCACGGCCTGAAGTATTTTCTCTTTACGCCCTTGGGCTTCATCTGACGGTAATGTTCTCATTCGTTAGCACTCAAAATATTAGAGTGCCAAGAGTATATCAATGGGGTTTATTTTTGTCAAGCAAGCCAGGAGAATGCTACTTTTGAAGGATGGGTTAAAACCGTTGACGGACTAGCGCTTTTCTAGATCCTGGAGGCGCGACCTAAACGTGCCGACCTGGGGCCATTTCTGCATAAGGGAGGTGTAAAAATTGATCATCTTTTCTGGCGAATCAATCCCAATTCTGGGCAGTTCGAATTTTTCGAAGAACTGAACCACCACATTTTCGACCGGTCGGACATCGGGGGGACGCCGATCAGGTCGTATCTTAAGGAGAAGGATAGGATTGGTGTATCCCTGAACCAAAGGGGCCTGTTCCATGTGCTGCATCTCCAAATAGTCTTCCCAGAATCCGCAAAAAACAGCAAAACCTGCGGGAGTGAAATCGTAAATTCCATACCCTCCCAAACGATGTGATTCGTATAAATTAACCATGAGATGCGTAAACCCCGCGTCCACCAATTTTTGGTGCATCTCTTCAGGAGATTGGCTTGTGTCCGCAGCCTTTACCATCGTCCCTTTATCAAACACCCCGGAATAAGAATGCTTCACTCGAATGGGGAACGCTTGCTCTTCTCCCACCAACAGAACCTTATCCTCTTTTCCAAAAACAGTTTCCATGTACCGGTACATAACAATAGAGGGATTGGGATTCATTCCAGGATGATAAGTGGAAATATAACTGTCTCTCGAAACCCGCCCCAAGAGGACATTTTGAGGTTCATAGGAACTGTGAATAATGAAGTAGACCCAACTCATTTGATAAAGAATTCCCAAAGAAACGAGAAATAGAATGATGGTTTTTTTAAAGTACGATTTTTCTTCCAAGAGAACGGCCACGCCCAGCGATAACCCCAGCGTCGCGAAGGTAAGGCCCGGCATCCAGTAACGGGTCAGCCTGGTCATAAAAAGGGCCCCCAAGAGGAAAAGACCGGACATCCATAAAAGTGTTTTCGTTGAGGAGGTGCGTTCTTTTAATAAGCCATAAACGCAAAAAGGAAGGAGACCAAGTAAAAGGGGCCCCTGAAAAGATAAGGAGGAACGCTCGGTGATGGCAAGCTTCCAATAAACAACCAAGAAATCTTTGACTGAATTTAGCGCGACACCGTAGTTTTCGCCCCGCAACATGTCATAGCGCCACGGAGCAATTCGGGTTCCCCCGAAGAAGTCAGAAAGGAATGGGAATATAGGGTTGCCCGTCTCCATCCAATCTTTGATGAGCCAGGGAGCCACAACCACGGCGGCAATTCCTCCCAAAGTGAACGCATCTTTTAAAATCTCAACGATTGGTTTTTTTTGAAGGAAAGATCGAACCACGAACACTGTCCCCAGCGTGGCCGCAACAGGAGCGGCGGTATATTTAGATCCAAGCGCAAAACCAACAAACAACCCGCTTAATGCCAGTAGCTTGCGGCTATTCTCTCCAGACTCAAAAGAAATAAGCAAAGCGTAAGCGCCGAGAAATGCGAATAAACTTCCGGCGACATCCACCCCGCTGGAAATCACATTGAGTTGAACTGTTGGAGTGGCCGCAAAGATAAGCGCGCCCACCAATCCCCACAGCGTTTTCTTGTACCGAATCCCAAAGGCCAACATCCCCCCACTGATGAGAGCGAGCGTAAAAAAGTGAGTCAGCTTTGTGACCATCTCATCTTTGAGCGCCAACCCAATGAGATAAATCATTTGAACGGTGAAAGGGAATTTGGAGTGCATGACGTCCAAAGGCGCCAGTTTGCCCGCGCTTAAATAAAAATTGGGAACACCCAAGTGATATACGAGAGCGTCATAAAACAACTCCGGAACAAAGGCCATCACGAAGTCGGTGAGGAAGATAAAACCCAATAAAAAAGACAAGTAAAACCGCACACCGGTAGAGAAAAGGATTTCGTTCTGCTCCTTCCAGGCGGACGCCAGCAGAGGTTTTTCGGCCGGCCTTAGAAATGAAATGACGCATCCGAGCGCCATTAGAATCACTCCCACCTTAAAGATCCACCGGTCGAGAAATCCCAAAGCGGCCAGACCCAGCGTCAAATAAGAAAGGAGGCCGTACCCCAAACCGGCGGAGAGAACAATAATTTCCAACGAGGAAGCAGGATTCTTAAATATTCTAGACAGGACCAGACGGCCAACAAACAAAGCGGACAGAAGCAGACAGACCGCCCAGAATAAACCCGTGGCATAATCGGCAACGACAGGGACGGGAGGAAACAAGGAGAAATTTTCCGGAAGAAGCAGTGAAAGAATTTTAGTGAGGTCAAAAGGCTGATGAAGGAAAAACTTATAAAGGAGGAGAGCCATCCACAAAGATCCTCCAATCCAAAGGACTTTAGAAAGAGAGGAGAGGGCTGGATCGGAAGAAGCGGGAGAAGGATTCGAAACGGGCAGAGACCGGTTCTTCTTTTTGCTCAACGAAATTCCGTTCCTCTGACGTCATAAACATTCCATTTGCGGCCGATGACCACAATCAAATCTGCCAGTAATCCTAAGAAGATAATCAAGATGCCGCTCATGAAAATGATCACGTCCAGGCTTCCGATCTTTCGATACACTTCCCAGTCGTAAACAATTTTAATGCTGCCGGCGAGCATGACAAAAAAGCTCAAGGGAATGAAAATTCGAAGCGGGTTGAAATACATGATGGTTCGAATCACGAGGGAGATGTAATTGTAGGTGTCCCTCAAAGGATAAAAAGTGGACCGTCCCCCTTTCCTGGCGTAGTAATCAATAGGAAGATATTCAACGTCATGCTTGTTACACAAGAAAGCCAAGGTAATGGTGCTTTCCCAAGAATGGCTATCGGGCAACAAATAGAAATAGCGCAACGCGATTTCTTTTTTAATCACCCGGAGCCCTGAATTCAAATCGGGAATGAAGTGTTGGCACAAATAAGAAGCAAGCCGCCGAATGAGAAGTTTGGGAATATAACGGTGCGGCCATTCGAAAACCACGTTCTTTCTGATT
>CAZJOE010000154.1:0-5450 GCA_964547555.1 uncultured Elusimicrobia bacterium
CAAAAGAGTCCCAGCAAAGTGGTAAAGCCGGTCAGCATCATCGCGAAAGGAGTTTTCTTTAAAAATTGAACGGCGAAAACGATGGGAAGGTAACAGGAAAAGATCGCAAGAAGAGGAAACTTAGGGACGAAGAGAAGCGCGGTGACGGCGGCGAAGGACCCGCTTAATAAAATGAGGGGGAGTGATTTCTTCATGAAGCGCACGGCCGACGGAGCGGACCAATCGCTTGAGATCGGAAACAGAGATTATTGGAGGAGGCATCACGACAAGTACATTGCCGAGCGGCCGGATCCAGATTCCATATGAGAGAAGTCGTTTGCATATTTTTGAAGCCTTCTGCCGGTCCGCCGCCAACTCGATTCCGGCCATGAGTCCTGCTTGACGCACACTTCTAATGCCGGGAAGGCGGCGAATTTCCTGCAGTTCCTTCCTCAAAATATGGGCCTTATGACGCGTTTTTTCAATCAGTTTTGAATTTCTGATGATTTTCAAATTCGCCAAGCCCGCCGCCGCGCCCAAAGGATGCGCCGTGTAGCTGTGTCCGTGGAAAAAAGTGCGCCCTTCCCTGACAGGTCCCCAAAACGCCTTGTAAATTCGATCCGTTGTTAGCGTGGCCGCCAAAGGCGAATATCCACCCGTAAGGGCCTTAGCCACGCAAAGGAAGTCGGGTCGGACCTTTTCTTGCTCACAGGCAAAGAGAGTACCCGTGCGCCCAAACCCGGTGGCCACTTCATCCGCGATAAAGAGCACATTCGCTTTCTCGCAAAGACGTTTAAGACCTGCGACATAACCAGCCGGCATGACAATCATTCCGGCCGCGCCTTGCAGGACCGGCTCAATAATCGCCGCCGAGATTTTCATTTTTTTCTTGGCGAGAATTTTTCCCGCGTCTTTTAAACATTCCCATTTGCATCCGGTTTCTTTGCGAGGGTCTCCCGGTTTGGGGACGCCGGTTATTTTTTCTCCGCATCTAAAACGATCGGAAACTTTATTGCGATTGAAGGGACAGGTGACGCAGGCCGGAGCCATCGCGAAATTTGTTTTGAAGAGCAACGGTTTAAATTTGGAATGGAACGATCCAATTCCCCCCACTGAAACGGACCCGAGCGTATCGCCGTGATAAGAACCTTTGACGGCGAGAAATTCGGGACGGGCCTGGCCTTCTCGCTCAATCCAATATTGAAAACTCATCTTGAGCGCCACTTCAACGGCCGTCGCCCCGTTGTCTGAATAAAAAACCCGGCGAAGGCCTTGGGGAGCGACCTTGATCAACTCGCGCCCCAACTCAATGGCGGGCTGATGGGAAAGGCCGAGGAAGGTTGAATGGGAAATTTTGTCGAGCTGATTTTTGATGGCGCGAGTGAGGGCCGGATGACGATGACCGACCAGGTTCACCCACAAGGAAGAAACCCCGTCTAAATATTCATGGCCTTTGACGTCTTTGAGATAAGCGCCTTTTCCAGACTGGATGATAAGGGTTGGATCTTTTTCCCAAAGATATTGCTGGGTAAAGGGATGCCAGAGAAATTTCTTGTCCCAGCTTTCCAGACGCCGGGCGAGTGGGCCGCTCATTTTTGGCGGCCGAGCCACTCGAAGATTCGTTTCATGAGCGCTTCATCTAACATTTGCACCCCATGACCCGCTTTCACGTCCGACCAAAATGGGAATGACTGGCCCACGCGAGAACAGCTTTCATAAGAATATCGATCCGCGGAAGAAGCGATCAACAGAACATGCGCAGGATTGACCTGCTTGAGCGGCGCCTCCAATACAAATCCAGCAAAATTAATTCCCGGAGAAAGAAGCACCGTGGATTTGATGGAGCGACTCAACGCAGAAAAATTAATAGCGACATTGGCGCCCAGACTGGCACCGCATAAAACGATGGGAGAGTTATCCAATTCTCGGTCCACCCGAAGATAAGCAAGCGCCGCGCCAACATCGTCCACCATTCGTTCCCACTCTGTGCCCGGCCCCGGTTTCCCGAAATATTGAAATCCGTTGGGGTTGTCGTTGTTGTCTTTGGTTTTTGAACTCGCGCCATGTCCACGCGCGTCATAAGCAAGAACACCCCACCCTCGCTTGCTTATGTATTCGGCGAACGGAAGCCACTCCTCTTTACTGGACGCGAGACCGTGAAGCAGGACCACCGTTGGATTTCCTGGAGAAGGAGGATTGAAAAAAGCTTTAAGTGAAACGCCCCCTTTACTTTTGAAGGAAACTTTTTCCGGTTTATAGGGGGCGGCGAAAAGAGAAGTCGAAAGAAGAAGGGCAGTTAAAAAGAGAACTCGGCGCATTAAGGCAGGAAAGGAAAATTGAGCAATCCTTCTTTAACCAAGTGGCGGGCCAAGGCGTCAAAGTCTGATTTAAAACGGGGCTGGTGAGGAACGACAAGAATTTTTCTATCCAAAATCTTTTGCAGCACATGAGGATTGGTTCTTTCAGCGCGGGATTTACCCTGGTACTTGTTCATGATAACGCCCGCCAAAGGAATCCCCGCATGTTTAAGAGCGGAGATGGTGAGCAGAGTATGATTGAGCGTTCCCAATGTGGAAGAGCAAACAATAAGCGCGGGGAGCTGCATGCGGAGAATTAAATTGTCCATGAAAAAAGTTCTCGTGATAGGAACCTTGAGGCCGCCCGCCCCTTCCACAACCAAGAAATCATGACGGCGGACCAATTCTTTATAAGCGGCCATGATCCGGTCTACATTGATGGTTTTTTTCTCATGTCGCGCCGCCGGCCAAGGGGCCATCGCCGCTTTGAAACAAATAGGATTGATCAAGGAAAGAGAATCGCTGGTAGCGGCGGCTTGGCGGAGATGGAGGGCATCGTCGGAAATCCACTTGGTACGGGCGCCGGGTTCGCGGTAGGGATCGCCCCACGTGGCGACGGGTTTCATCACGCCGACATTGAATCCTTTTCTTAAGAGCGCACGGGCCACGCCTCCGGCGATCGTGGTTTTTCCACAGTCGGTATCGGTGCCGGTGACGAAGATGCCGTTAATTTTTCTGGCCAATTTTTTGGGGTTTCCCTTGGGGCCGATCGGTAAAAGAGGCGAACGCTTGGATCAAACCGCGCTTTGCTTTTTCAGCCGCTCCCACTGTGAGCGACAACCGAACGCGCCCTTCCCCGACCGGTACAGTCGGTGGGCGAATCGAAGGTACAAAAAAACCATGGGTTAATAAATGGGCGGAGAGTTTTTGAGTGGCCGCGACGTCTCCCGTCATGACGGGAACAATTTGACTTTGACTGGGCCCCGTGTTAAAGCCCAGATTTTTTAACTCGGAACGAAGATCATTTCCCCAATCAATGAGAAGTTTTCTCCGGTCGTCCAGCGCGGGCCATCTCTCTAACGCGCCGAGCGCGGCGCCCGCCGCTGCGGGAGCCAAGGCCGTTGTATAGATGAAAGACCGGCATCGTGAAATAAGAAGATCAATAATCGTGCCGTTCGAAGCGATGAACCCCCCTTGACTGGCCAGCGATTTAGAAAAAGTCCCAACAAAAACGTCGATGGAATCCAGCAATCCTTGGGAAGCCGCCCAGCCTTTTCCTTGAGGCCCATAGAGACCGATCGAGTGAGCTTCGTCAAAGTAGACCAGAGCGTCATGCTTATGAGCCAGCTCGATTAATTTTTGGAGAGGCGGACAATCCCCATCCATTGAAAAAATCCCTTCCGTCACGACCCAGGCGCGGCGATATTTATGGCGGCGTTCCGATAAAAGCGAAGATAGATCTTCAAGATTGTTGTGCCCAAAAGTGGCGAAGCGCGCATCGGAAAGTTTGACCCCGTCCAAAATAGAAGCGTGGCAAAGCCGGTCCACAAAAATAATGTCCCCCGCTCCAGCCAAGACCGGTAGCGCCCCTATGTTGACGTGATAACCTGAACTGAAGACGAGCGCGGCTTCTTTGGAGAAAAAAGTGGCAAGCTTATTTTCGAGTTCACGATGGAGCGAAGAGGTTCCTGCTAAAAGCCGGGAAGAGGTTCCGCCAGTTCCGAAATCTCGAATTGCTTTGGCGGCCCGCTCTTGAACGAAAGGATCATCCGACAATCCCAGGTAATCATTCGAGGAAAGATTAACCGTTTCCACTTGATGACGGTCGGACAAAGAACGCCTGAGGCCTTTCTTTTCGAGGTCGAGGAGTTCTTCTTGAAAACTATTTTCCATGATATTTCTCAAATGAAACCGCACCCATTTGTCCGCCAAATCCGTAAGACAACGAAACCGCTTTCGAAATTTTCATCTGATGCGCGCACCCTGGCACATAATCTAAATCACACTCTGGATCAGCCGTTGATAAATTGAGTGTCGGAGGAACGATTTGGTCGCGCAGAGCCAACACGCAGAAACCAGCTTCAATCGCCCCCGCAGCCCCCAACAAATGACCCGTGGCGGCTTTGGTGGAGGAAATTTTAATGTGCTTGGCTTCTTTTGGGAAAGCGAGTTTGATTCCTTTGGTCTCGACGCTGTCGTTCATGGGGGTCGCGGTTCCGTGAGCGTTGATGTAATCAGGAAAGCCGTCTGAACTTAAGGGTTTCAAAAGTCGCGCTACCGCCGAGCCGTCGCTGTCGAAGCGGACCGAATCACTCGCGCTATGCTGAAGAACGGTGCGGCCCAACGCCGCCAACGGACGATGCCCCCGTTTTTGAGCGGACTCTTCGCTTTCTAAAACCAAAACCGCCGCACCTTCACCCATCGCGAAGCCAGATCTGTTTTGATCAAAGGGTTTCACGTCACGAGGAGATCCTTTCGCAAGAACACCCATCTGCTCAAAACCGGAGCGGTACATCTCATTCAGACTAGACTCAGCCGCCCCAACAAGAACAATGTCACAAAGCCCGTCCCGAATCCAACTCGCCCCCAAATCAATAGAGGCAATTCCCGTCGCGCAGGCAGCGACGATGTTGGCGGAGGGACCGGATAATTTAAATTTGTCGCGTATTAATACTCCGGCGGACCAACCGAAAAAGGAAGCGAGCAGAAGAGAAGGATCTAGCGCCGGGGTGACGATTGGCTTCGACTGGCTCACCGCGCACCCCATAGAAAATTCGCTCAAGTGGGCGGGGTCAAAGCCGGCGTGACGCAAGGCTTCATCGGCGGCGAGGAGAGCGAAGTCGCCCATCCGAGAGCGCGCTCCGTTTAAAGAAAAATCTATAACCCGCGCTTCCAATCCATGCGGGGCGGAACAAATCCCGGTTTCACCGTTTAAAAGGGCGGCCCAGGTTTTTTCGCGGCCGTTCCCCAGCGGAGAAACAATTCCCACCCCAGACACCACGATCTTCATATTTGAATTAACCAAGCCGCGACTCAAAGGCGAACACTTGCCCGGTAACGCTTTTCATTTCCGCAACTTTCACGACGAACTCGGCCATCTCTTCTCTCTTCGGCATTTCTTTGAGCAAATGCTGCGAGCGAATATCTTTTTCAAAACGTTTCCATACATCCTCA
>CAZJOE010000155.1:0-5363 GCA_964547555.1 uncultured Elusimicrobia bacterium
CGAGAAGGAGGTGGAGGGCTACAGAGGTCAGCAATAAAAACAACCCTTCCAACAAAGCGCCGCCGATCCCATATTTCAGCTTGTCCCGCCAGGTGGGAACGGCGTGAGGATGATGAAGCAGGTAGAGAAGATAAAGCAGCGAAGCAGGAGCTTTCCCATTTATCCGCGAAGTCTGAAAAGGTTTAATCTGAGGGAGTTCCTCTGACGCTATCCGTTGAAGATTTGGCAATAATTCCGCCGTATTCAAAAAGTCTCCAAAGATTCTAAAGACGGTCACAATTCCGGGAGATAAATAAATTTCAGGGTCATCTCTGAGTGACATTCCCTTCTCAATCCATTCTGATGATTTGGTCGCATTTCCTTCGACGGCATAGGCCAAGATGAGATGTTTTATTTTTTTTAGAAGAAACTCTGGTTCTTGGCGGAATTCTGGATGGAGGAGGCAAGCAGGGTCATGTTTTTTAATTCTCTCTATGAACTTGACCGCTTTTTCGATTTGCTCATCAACAGCTTGGATGTTGGCCGGTTTCTCTGTTGATCCCCACTCTGCCAAAGCAATGGATAAATACCGGGTGTGAACAAAACCGGCAGATTTTTCGGAGGCCTTATTTACTTCCCAATAATCAAAGAGTAATTCTTCAGCTGTTTCCGATAGAGCCTTGGCCTCTTCGAGGTCCTTTGTGACAGCGTCAAAGGAGCAAAAATTAATCATCATGAGTACCTCAGGGCCCCTTTTTAATTTTGAATCTTGGGAAAGATTATGTTGGAACACTTCCAAAGCAAATTTTCCCAATGGAACTGGATTTTTTATTTTTCCTTTTGTGATGAGGAGGCTGCAGGCTTTGACAAATTTGGAAGAAACATCAGATAAATGATCGTCAATCTGAGTGGAGTCACTTTTGTTGATCGGGAGTAACTTTCGAGCTGATTCAAGAAGGGCTTCGGCTTCTCCAAAATTCCTTCTTCCGATTTTGTAGAGCGCGTCAGTTGAAAGGTTAAAAACCTGGCGAAGAATTCGGAATGGAGATCCTGAATGGGAATCATTCCCAGGTTGTTCTGCCTCTGCAAAGTTTTCGAGCCAGTCGATAATTTCGTGGAGCTTAAAAAAGGAACCCTCCTCTGAAATTATTTCATTCTGAGATGACGGTCCGCGCAGAAACAGAATAACGAAAGAAAAAACGATCATGATGATGGGAGTAAAAAGCGGGAGTCCGCTGGTGTGATGCGCGAGCATCCAGCTGAGGTGGGCGATTCCGGTTGAAAAAGCCGTGGCCGACACGAGAAGGATCGGTAGGCCGTTAAAGTTTCCATTCTTAAGTTTAACGAGAACAGCGAAGTCGTGTTTCACGTCTTCCAGCCGAAGACGTATTCCTTCTTTAACGGCGTAAATCCCAGCGACCTTGAGGGGAAAAGCTGCAGGGGGAACTTCTCTTGCAAAAGAAGCGTCGCGTCCTTGAGCCATGAGTCCGACGGTTCCCCTTAGCTTGCCGTCCATTTGTTCGGGAGAGAGAAATAATTTCTGGCCCTCAAAAAGTTTTTCGAGGGGGGTTTTTTCTTGGGTAAAGACGCTGAGGTAAGCCGAGCCGGTTTCGTCGGTGATTTTGGAGATTTTGGGGATGAAAGAGACGGTGGTGAGATCTGAGGTCTGGGATCTGAGCTTGGAGGTGATGCCCGCGGAGTGGAAGCCGCCGGTAATGAGAACGGCGACCTTGGCATTGGTTTTGTTCATGGCTTTGAGGAGGTTGTCGGCCATGGCTTGATCACGGGCTTCGGCTTCGAGGTAGAACTTCTCGAACGATCCTAATCCGTCATCCTCGAATGTCTTAGTCGAGGATCCAGAAACAAGTTTAAAGCCTGGATTCCCGCCTTCGCGGGAATGACGGCTTGATTTATATTCATTCGATTCTTCTTTCGTCATCGAAAAATCTAAAAGTTTCCCAACCAAATGAAAATAGTTCGATTCTTGGATGAGAGATTTTTCTTCGGGAGATTTGATGAGGGCGGCATAGGCGGAATCTTCGAGGGTTTTGATTTCCACGAAAAGTTTTTCGGCGTCGATGCTGTCCGAGAGAAGAATGTATTGGACGTAAGCGGACATGGCTGGGAATTGTTTTAGGGGGACGCCGTTTTTCTCGCAAAGGGTTTTTAGATACTCATAAAAATCAGATTGTTTGAGTTCGCCTGAACGAAAGGCCATGCTCATGGCCATGAGGTCGTTTGTTTCGCGTGCGTTTAATTTTTGGGTTAACCGGACCAAGAGATGAGTTCGCTCCGCTTCGACGCGATTAAAATCAAGGGAAGTTTCGAGATCGTAGGCCGAGAGGAATGTTTCGACGGCCAAGCTGGGCGCGACTTGTTTGGCAAGAAGTCTAAGATAGTCGCCCAAATTGGTGGTTCCTGTCCGGTGCGCTTTCACATGGTTATCAAAGACGGATAGTTCGGGATTCAATACGTTAAGTTTTCTTTCCGCCAATTGCTTCTCAAGTTCAGCCACCCGTGGTTTGATCGTCTCCGACACGGCGGTTGATTGGCGATAGGCTTCGACGTTGGCTTGGTAATGGAATTCGTCGTCCACTCCGATGAAGGGAGGAAGCGTTTGATCCGAAACAAATCCCGCGTGGACCGCGCCCGACATCATGTTTTGTTCAAACAGATAATTTGCGACTTTGTGGAGGGTGTCTTGATACGGGTAGGTTTTAAAGGGCGCGTAGTCGATCGGTCCAAACGCCCCTTCGAGAGCGATGAGATCGATTTTTTTCTCGCCCAAAAGCTGCTGGATGGTTTTTCCGATATTCGTTTGCGCTTCGGGGTTTAAGTGGACATCTTGAATATGAATGACGGTGCGGAATGATTTCGAATTTCCCGGGGAAACTATTTTGCGGACCGAACCGTAAGTGGAAGGAATCTTCGCTAAGCCGTCATCCCGGCGGAGGCCGGGATCCAGTCGTTTATTGGCCATTTGGTGTCCGGTTGCCGAAGAAGCCAAAAAGGCTGGATCCCGGTCCGCCAAAGGACGGATTCGTCGGGGCGAACCTACGCCGGGATGACGAGACAAAGGCAATATCAGGCTGGCCAGTTCTATCGATTTCTCGCGCTCTTTCCAAAAATTAGTCTCAACCGCTTGCACAAGCACGCAGTTGGTAAGAAAAGATAGAAAAGCCAGTGATACTGAGATGGTTCTGGAGGGCTTGAGCACGACTATATTTAACTATCACCGTCTTAAAAAGGCCTTAAGGAGTTGTAACTTTCTAGTAAACAGGTTGACTGAAGGGGGTGTTAGACATATAATTGGATATATATCTAAAGGGGGTATTGAATATGGATAGAATCATCCCAATTAGCGATCTCCAAACAAAAGCGAAAAAGTATGTGGATCAAGTCAAAAAAACGCATGAGCCTGTGATCATCACCCAACGAGGGCGAGCGGCTGCTGTTTTGATGAATTACGAGTCATATGAAGGTCAGTGGGCCACTCTGGAGGTCATGTCGGATCCTCAATGGCGGGAAAAGTTGGAGCGGGCAAAACATGAATCAGCCGAAGGGAAAGGGATAGAAGTGGAAAAATATCTAAAAAAACGTGCTAAAAGGAATCCCCTCAAAAAAGCAAGTTGAGGAGGTCTTATGCGTAACATATTGATTTTATCTCAAGCCGAAGAAATTCTTGATGAGATAACCCAACCGTTGTTTTCTCAAATCATCTCTCGTATTGAGTTGTTAAGGGATTTTCCTGAGTTAGGCGGGCCGATGAAAGACGATTACGAAGGGTATCGTAGTTTGGTTGTTGAAATGTTCTTAGTTATATATCGAGTGGTTTCAGACTCGAAAATTGAAGTTGCGCTGATTCACCATTGTCGACGTAAACCTCCATCGCATTTTTAAAAAATATATTACGGCCGAACGGGATTCATCTCTATTTAATGACAATCAATTTGGTTTTAAAGCTGATTTTTCCGTTGTGTGAAACAGTCACATGGTAGACCCCGGAGGAAACACAGTCGCCATTTTCCCGGCAACCGTCCCAATGAAATGGCATGGTGGTAGTCCTTTGCTCAATCAAGCGGCCGAACTGGTCGAATATATCGATCTGACTCTCTTGCCCCAGATTTCCTTTGGGCTTAATTGAGGCGACCTGGCCACGGGAGGCGACTACCAACGGTTGAACCTCCATGTCGAGCTCGGGAGAAATAGGTTCCTTGCCAGGCAAGGCATATAAAATCCCTATGATCTCGGTGGAAGCTGTTCCAATGAGCGTTCCATCTTGGACCGTGGCTTTAAGCACTATTTTTCCAGAACCTCCAAATTCAACATGCACCGGACATTTGAGATGGTTGACTGAAAATTCCATAGGATCTGGAATTATCACAGGACTGATCACGGTTGATTCTTGAGAGGTTATTTCCCAACGGCACTCCGGAGCCACAAAGGGTCGGCCATCTCGATTTCCAAAAACAACGTTATCAACGCGAACGCGGTCGGTCCCATTCACCGGCATGCGTTTGGTGTCAAACATAAAAGCAGCTCTAAGCATTTCGTCTCGGACGGTTACATGCACCGTCGCCCATTCGCTGAAACTCACTCCCTTATAAATTCGAAATCTGATTTCATCTACATCTCCGGCCAAAGCCTGACTGGCGTCCAGGCGAGCCCAAGGAGCGTTATTGGGAAGGGGGATTGAGGTTTCCACCACACGGATTTTTCCAAATTTAGGATTTTCCAAAAACAACTCCATGGCCCCCGGTCCAGAGGTATCAAAATAAAAAATAAGGATATCCATTTTGCCTGTAATGATATTCCAATCGAAATCAAAAACAGTTGGCTTCCTGGTTCCTATTCCTGAGTAATTAGGCCCCATAAAAATTGTTGCGTGTCCCACGGTTTCGGCTCCATATTCGTCAACAACGACATAAAGAAATTCCTCGTCATAATATTGATCCACGGGAATTAAGCTTGGGTCCATCGAATATTTCACATGCCCAGTTCCCTCCGACTCCAGAATTTCAACGCGCCCAAAGTGAGGTTGAATGATTTGTTTGATGCGCAGGGGGTCGCTTTCGGGATCATAGTCATTGGCCAACAACAGCATTTCGACGGATCGATCGGAAATAATATCCACTTTTTCATTGGTCACAACAGGAGCTGAGTTCATCGAAAGTGGGGGACGAATATAAGTAAAACCATTTTCTATTACAGTGGTCCCAGATTGAAAAACCAATTGAATATTTTTTTGACCTTGCGAGTTTCGAGGCGCCAGCACCTTAATTTCGTGGGGAGCTCCATTATAATTTTGGATCGACGCGTTCACACCTCCAATAAGAATCTGCGTGGGAAAGGCGAAGCCCCATCCGTCGATGGTAACCAAGGTC
>CAZJOE010000156.1:0-5357 GCA_964547555.1 uncultured Elusimicrobia bacterium
TCTGGTTGGGCCATGTGGTGGTGGTGGAAGGCGAAACCGTGGGCGAGGTTCAATATGAATCGGACCGGGCCCAGTTTTTAGGGCGCGGACGGGACGTTCGTTCCCCTCTTTGTATTTTTGACGGAAAATCCTTATCGAATACGGCGGGGGCCGTTTTGGACCCGGTGATGAGTTTGCGGCGCCGGGTCCGCGTTGAGTCCGGAGAAATGGTTCGGATTGCTTTCACCACGGTGGTGGCCCATTCCCATGAAGGTGTTATGGGCCTAGCCGACAAATATCACGATCCCGCCATGTACGAACGAACCGTCACTTTGGCGTGGACCCATGCCCATATCCAACAACATCATTTGGGAATGGAATTGGCCGAAGCCCATCTTTTCCAAAATTTGGCCAGCCGCCTGTTGTATTCAAACAATGGAATGAGACCCACTTCGGACATCCTCAAAAGAAATATCCGGAATGTTTCCGGACTCTGGGCCCATGGGATATCGGGAGACATTCCCATCGTCCTCATTCGTATTAACGAAGCGCATGATCTGGGCCTCGTGCGAGAATTGCTGCGCGGCCATGAATATTGGCGAATGAAAAACCTGGCCGTCGACTTGGTGATTCTCAACGAAAGGGCCCATTCCTATACTCAAGAACTACAGACGGGATTGGAAACATTGGTGCGGACCACGCAGGCGACGCTTCGCCACGAAACGCACGGGCCTCACGGCGGAATTTTTATTCTCCGTTTGGACCAGTTGTCTCCGGAAGATCACCTCTTGCTTCGCACGGCGGCGCGGGTCACGTTGTTGAGCCACCAAGGGTCCTTGACGGAACAAATGGAGCGGATGGAGGAATGGCCGGGGGCCCCGCTGGGACCTTCACGCGACCGGAAACCCAAGCCCTCCCCCACTTTTAAAGGAACAGTCGAAAAATTAGACCTTCAGTTTTTTAATGGTCTCGGAGGTTTTTCTCCCGACGGCAAAGAATACGTGACCGTCATGGGGCCTGGCCAATCAACGCCCGCTCCGTGGGTGAATGTGATCGCCAATTCCCAATTCGGTTTCCATGTCTCGGAATCGGGATCGGGAAGCACCTGGTCGATGAACAGCCGGGAAAACCAACTGACGGCCTGGTCGAATGATCCCGTGGGCGATCCGGCGAGCGAAGTTTTTTATATTCGCGATGAAGAAACCGGAGAAGCGTGGACGCCGACCGCGCTTCCCATCCGCGAACCAACGACGTCTTACATTTCCCGCCATGGACAAGGGGCGAGCGTGTTTGAACATTTGTCGCATGGGATTTTTTCGGAGTTGACTCAGTTTGTTCCCCTCCACGATTCCGTAAAAATATCCCGTTTGACGCTGAGAAATAAATCCAACCGTTCCAGACGATTGTCCGTGACCGCTTACCTGGAGTGGGTCATGGGAACCTCGCGCAGTGCGTCGGCGCCTTTCATCATCACCGAAGTCGACGATAAAACGAGGGCCTTGCTTGCCCGCAATTCATGGAACAATGAGTTTTCGGGACGGGTCGCGTTTGCCGATCTTAAGGGGGAACATAAATCTTGGACCTGTGACCGCACGGAATTCTTAGGGCGCAATGGGTCGCTGGATCATCCGCGGGGGATGGATCGTTTTGAAAAACTTTCTGGAAAAACAGGCGCGGGTCTGGATCCTTGCGCCGCCTTACGCACCGACATCCACCTTCATCCGGACGAGTCGGTGGACGTGATTTTTTTCCTCGGCGAATCGGACACGCGCGAGGCCGCCGTCGAATTAATTGAACGACTGCGAAAGACCCCTCTCGAAAAATCTCTTAAAGAAGTTCACACGCACTGGGAAGATATCCTCGGGGCCGTCCAGATCCGCACCCCGGATAAATCCATGGATGTTTTGATGAACCGCTGGCTGCTTTATCAAACGCTGGCGTGCCGGTTGTGGTCGCGCGCGGGTTTTTATCAAGCGGGCGGAGCCTATGGTTTCCGCGATCAGCTTCAAGATGTGATGGCGCTGGTTGTCTCCAGAAGAGACATTGCCCGCGAGCAAATTCTACGCACGGCCCACCGCCAATTCCCCGAAGGAGACGTTCAACATTGGTGGCATCCTCCCACCGGGCGCGGCGTGCGCACGAAAATTTCCGACGATCTTATTTGGCTCGCGTATGTCACGCTTCACTACATAGAAGTGACGGGAGACGTGGCTATCTTAGATGAACGAATTCCCTTTCTGGCGAGCCGTCCCTTTCCTGAAGGGAAAGAAGATTTTTATTTTCAGCCGGAAGAATCCTCTGAGACCGGCACATTGTTTGAACATTGCGCACGCGCGTTGGACCGCAGTCTTCAAGTCGGAAGTCACGGCCTACCTCTCATGGGGTCGGGCGATTGGAATGACGGAATGAACCGGGTGGGCCATGAAGGAAAAGGCGAAAGCATTTGGCTGGCCTGGTTCCTCCATTCGACGCTGTGGGAATTTGCCAAGTTGGCGCAGGGGCGCCATGAATCGGAACGCGCTGAAAAGTGGCGCCTGCATGTCGGAGAATTAAAAAGCGCGGTGGAACGCCACGGCTGGGACGGCGAATGGTACTTGCGCGCTTACTTTGACAATGGAAAACCTCTCGGTTCTCAATCCAACATGGAATGTAAAATCGATTCCCTGGCCCAATCGTGGGGCGTTATTTCCGGAGCGGCCGACCCCGCTCGCGCCACGCGAGCGATGGCCGCCGTCAAAGATCAATTGGTCCGGCGTGATGACGGGCTGGTGCTTATCTTTACTCCCCCCTTTAACCGAACCACGCCGAGTCCCGGATACATTCAAGGCTACTTGCCGGGCGTTCGTGAAAATGGCGGGCAATATTCTCACGCCGCCATTTGGACATTGATCGCTTTTGCCACGCTGGGAGATGGGACCACGGCTGGAAATCTTTTCTCTCTTTTAAATCCCATCAACCATGGAAAGTCGCGGACCGATATTCACAAATACAAAGTTGAGCCTTATGTCATGGCGGGAGATGTTTACTCAGAAGCGCCGCATGTGGGACGAGGAGGATGGACGTGGTACACGGGTTCTGCCGGATGGATGTACCGCAGCGGATTAGAATGGATGTTGGGGTTTAGGCTCCGCCACACCAAACTTTATATGGATCCGTGCATTCCCTCAGAGTGGCCCGGATTCGAAATAAGTTTCCGGTACCATTCCTCCCGCTACGAACTCAAAGTGGAAAACCCCAAATTCGTTTGTCGCGGTGTGGTGTCAGCCGAAATGGACGGGAAAGCGGTTCGCGCGATGGAAGGAATTATTTTACTCGATGATGGAGCGGAACATCGCATTAGGATTGTTCTTGGGTAAAACCCTTATTTCAGGCTGATGAGTTCTTGTTGGGCAGCGGGTTCGGAATTAATGAGGGAAAGGCAATCGTCGATGTCTTTTTTCAGGTCTCTTAAAAAAGGAATAACGGAGCTAGGGGCTTGTTGAGATGTGCTGAGGGCGTTGGTTTTGCCGGTGATTTGGCGGTTCATTTCGCGTTTGGCGCCGGCCAAGGTGAACTTCTTTTCGAGGATGAGGAATTTAATTCGGGTGATGAGGTCGATTTCGCGTTGGGTATATTTGCGGTGGCCGGAATAGCGGCGGGCGGGCCGTAACAGTTTAAACTGGGATTCCCAATACCTCAAAATATGCGGTTTGGTGCCGGTGAGTTCGCTCACGTCGCCAATCGTATAGAAGTACTTCTCGGGGATCGACTGAAGCGCGTGCATCAAAGGAAATCCTTCCCTTTTCTAAATTTAATCGCCGGTCGGGCTGGGATGAGGACTTCTTGTCCGGTTTTAATATTGCGTCCTTTCTTGGGCTTTCTCATGACCACGTGAAAGCTGCCAAATCCTTGGACAACCACTTTCTCGTGCTTTCTTAAAGCTTCCCGCATGGACGTGAACATGAAATCCACGATGCGTTGAGCTTCTACCCGGGAGCCGGTTAACTTCGAGACTCCCTCTACCATGTCTGCTTTGTTCATAAGACGATTCCCTCCATTTCGGCCCCCACTTGTCGCGCTAGAAGATCCTTAATGGAATCTTTGGGCGACTTGTTTTCGAAAAGTACGTGATACATTTCATTGATGATCGGCACATCAACTTTTTTCAACTTGGCCAGATCGTAAGCGGACCGGGTGGTGTTCACTCCTTCCGCAACCATCGTCATTTCAGCCAGCGCTTGGGCTAATGTTTTTCCGGCGCCGATTTTTTCTCCGACCAATCTGTTTCTCGAATGCTTGGATGCACAGGTGACAATCAAATCTCCCAGACCCGACAATCCAAAAAATGTAAGCGTTTGCGTTCCCACCGAAGCGCCGAGCCGGGTCATTTCTAGAAGCCCCCTCGTCATGAGCGCCGCTTTCGTGTTATCACCCATTTTCAGTCCGTCAATGATACCACAGGCCACCGCGTAAACGTTCTTCAGCGATCCTCCCAGTTCTACTCCGAGCGGGTCTTCCCCCGTATAAATTCGGAATGTGTCTGAGGAAAACATCTTTTGCACGCGAACCGCTGCCTCTTTTGAAGTGCTGGCTGAAACAAGCGCCACGGGCTGTCCTTGCGAAACTTCTTCAGCGTGACTGGGTCCCGAGAGAATAACAATATCTCCGGTCTCTGGGAACATTTCTCTGATCACTTGGCTCATCGGGGCGCAGGTCTTGTTCTCAATACCCTTACTCGCATTGATCACTATGGTTCCCTTTTTTAAGGCATGGGCTTGGACCGCCGACCTAAATGTTTCGCGTACCGTGTGCGACGGTGTGACGGAAAGGACGATGTCCATCCCTTCGGCGGCGGCTTTTATTTGATCGGTTACTTTGACGGAGGAATGGAGTTTGAAACCGGGAAGCGTGGCCAAGGTGCGGTCGGTTTCCAGTGTCTTCGCGACTTTTGAATTGTATTCCCAAATTGAAGCCTGATGTCCCTTCACGGCCAATTGATTCGCCAGCGTTGCGCCCCACGTTCCACCACCGAAGACGACGACTTTCTCTTTTTTCTCTGAGGTCATTTGAGTGTCACCTTGGGTTCGGTTCCTTGGGCCAATCGTTTGATGTTGGGAATGTGTTTAAGAATGAGCATGATCGCGGCCAACACAATAATAATTTCATACACAGGTTTAACACGGAAAATAAAAGAGCTGATTAAAAGCGTGATCGCGCCGGCCATGGAACCGATAGAAACGGTCCGAGTGGCAATAAAAAATACGAGAAATCCCAACACCGCGAGCCCCGCTTGGAGCGGAACCAAGGAGAGGAAAACGCCGGCGGAAGTGGCGACCCCTTTTCCTCCTTTAAATTTAAGAAAGAGACTCCAATTATGTCCCACCACAGCGGAGAGGCCG
>CAZJOE010000157.1:0-5352 GCA_964547555.1 uncultured Elusimicrobia bacterium
CGCCGCGGCAAAGAAAAAAGGGACTGTTGTCGAAACAGATCGGGGTGATATCACGCTTGAAATTTCCAAAGATTCCGTCACCGGAGTTAAAACCAAACGGGAAGTTTTTACCGCCAAAAGATATGTCGTGGCGGCGGGAGCGTGGACGGATCAAGTGTTGGAACCGCTTGGAATTAAACTTGGAGTGGTTCCCATTCGAGGACAGCTCGTCATCTATGACACGCCGAAAAATACGATCAAGCATCCAATTTATACTCAGCGCAGCGGTTACATCACTCCCAAACGAAATGGGTTTACGCTGGCGGGAACTTCGGTTGAAAAGGTCGGCTTTGACGAAACCACTACCGAATCAGCCAAGAACGCCATCATCAAAATGGCCTGTGATCTCATCCCTGGTTTTGCCAAAACACCGGTACGAGGAATCTCCGCGGGGCTTCGTCCCGGATCTCCTGACGGGCTCCCTTTTCTTGGCTCTCTTGATTCCCATGAAAACGTGATCGTTGCCGCCGGGCATTACCGAAATGGAATTCTCTTAAGCCCCATCACGGCAAAAGTCGTCACTTCTTTGGTTCTCAATCAAAAACCCAATATGGACCTCAATCCCTTTTCTCCTTCCAGACGTTTCCCCTCTTAAAATCAATCTGTTTTTTTGTTTCAAGACGTTTACAAACCCTTAAGGACTCCTTAATCTCGATTGCTTAAATTATAAGGACCATGAGCAAAACCACCCGCAAGATCATTGCCGTTTTGGTTCTCGCTATTTATTCCTCAACACATTTGGTCTTGGCGCCGCTGGCCGAAGCGGCTCTGTGTGATGAAAGAAGGGCTGCGCTGCCTTCGAGTTTGAACCAAATCCCCTTTGTAAAATCCTCTGCAGTTCCCGTTATCTCTGACATCACTTCTCGGAAAATAAAAAACCTTCGCGCCCCGGCTGCCATCCAAAGCCTTCTCAAAGCCCTCCCACTTTCCAAAGTAACCATTCAGGATATTTATTCAGCGGGAAATTCGTCCAAGCCGCCGCTTCTTCTGATCCAGGATATCCATTTAAATTCCGAGGCCCAAAATAACATCGCAGGCGCTCTTCAATCGTTGATTGATAATAAACAAGCGGGCCTGATTGGAGTCGAAGGAGCTTTTGCTCCGCTAAACTTCCGACCCTTCCGCGGTTTTGATTTGAACCTTCGACAATATGTGAGCGGCTCCTATCTCAACAAAAACAAACTGGCCGCCCCCTCTTATGTCGGAATCACCAGCGCCGCTGAACCGCCCCGCATCGTGGGCGTTGACGATAGAACCCACTACGACAAAAATGTCGCCGCTTATCTTTCATCTCAAACAATCAAAAAGAAAACAAAAGAGAACCTGAAAAATCTCCAGCGTCAGCTCGCAAAAGAAAAAGCGGCTGCCTTTTCCAAAGAGTTATTGGCCTTCGATAATTTGAGAACAGCCCATGAAGACCAAACTCTGTCTTTGGGCGAATACCTCAAACAACTAACTCAAATTAAACCAGGTGATCTCAACGTCGATCAATTCCTGGAAGCCTATGCCATGGAGACGACAATTGACTTCAACCGCGTCGATCGTGAAAGAAAAATCGTCTTCGAACGTCTGGCTGGGAAATTAACGACGCAAGAACTTTCAAACCTCTTAAACCTGAGCGTTGCCTACAAGTCCGGTGCGCTCAATTTCGGAGACTACTACCAAGACCTAAAGGACTTGTGCGAAACCAAAGGCGTCTCTTTCCACCAAACGCCCACATTTGAAAACTATATCCGCTACGTTCTCCTCTCCGATGGAATCAAAGCCGAAAGCTTGTTCGCTAGCATCAAAAAATTAGAGAACGAGATTTTCAATACCTTGGCAAAAACCCCAGAAGAAAAAGACCTGGCCCAAAAAAGCCAAATGATTTCCCTCAGCGAGAAACTCGTGGAATTCTCAATGACATCGCAAGAGTGGAAGGAATACCGGTCCCTCCCCACGCTTTCCAGTGGGGAGGCTAGGAGGGGTATAAATGGGCATCCTCACTCAGTGGAAAACCCCATCCATACCCCACCTAACCTCCCCGTCGTACGACACGGGGAGGAACTTATAGATCTAAAGCCGTTCGAACAGTTTTACGCGGAAGCCGACATCCGCACCGAAAAAATATTCCACAATCTTCTTTCCCATTCTCAAGACTCAAAGCCCTCCATCTTGGTCGTAGGCGGTTACCATTCAGCCGACCTCACCAAACTTTTACGCCAAGAAAAAATCTCTTATGCCCTCGTTTCGCCAAGAATCACCCACCTTCGCCAAGGCTCCGGTGGGCAAGCCCAAGAATCCTACCTCTCAATCTTCTCCCGTGAACGAACTCCTCTCGAAAAACTATTCGCCGGAGAAAAGCTTTCTATTAACCCCACCAATCAAAGTATCGAAAACCCTGCGACTAAAACCGCCCTGTGGATGAGCCATCAAACTCGCGTCGCCGGCGCAGAAAATAAAATCTCCCTTCAATCAATTAAAGCCACACTGACTGCCCAAATGGCGCATGATCCCGCCCATGACTCAATCACTTTTAAACGCCATTTTGGACTCGGAGGCGGGGCCCCGATGGCGGATCTTCCGGGATCGGCGCCTCCTCTTGGTTCGTTGAAACCGGACCTGCATTCATTGGATCTTCACTTTTCAGTCGATCACCTGGCAAAGTTTAAAGACTTTCTGATTCATCTCGATCGTGGCAATCCAGATCTTCAAACTCACGCGGGACGGGTCAAAATTATTATCGACCTCTTTCCCTTTTTGGATGAACACATTGATTGGTATTTCATTGATCAATTGGCCGGCCTTATTCTCATTTGTTCTGGTAGCAAAGAAACCACGCAGACGATCATTGATGAAGGAATTGAAAATATGATCCGCCAAAACGGGTTTTATTACAAGACAGCCTATCTTACGACGGATCCAAAAAAGAAAGGACCCTTTTCTGCCTATTACCCTTTCATTGGATGGAATTCTTCCTCACCCAAAACTAAAGAAAAAAGCCGACGAAAAGCTTTTGTTCAATTTTTTTCTCCTTTGCGGGCCGCTTTTCAACCCGCAACCAATTCTGAATCCGATGAAGCAGCTATGAAAGCGGCCTATGACGGGTTGGATCCAAAAACTCGCCAAATCGTTGAATCAATGAGCAATTCCAACCGGCGAACATTCTTGGAAATGCTGGCTTCCACGGTACCGCTCTATCGCATGGCCGCCGCGTTTGGGAATAAAACCAATGGGACCGGCATTCCTGTAGATAAGCTCGAAAATTTAGTCAAACGATGGTTTTATTTCCCTTACCTTGAAGAATCAACAATTTATGATCGAGATCTTACCGAGTTTAAAGATTACACGAAGCGCCTTGGATCGACGATAGAAACCACTTCACAATTTATAGGGGTTCAGACTTCAGCTGAAGGAATAGGGGAATTTGCTCAAAGACTATCAGGTATTACACAACAAGCGCTGGACCGTGCTCTATGGAAAGTCAATTTGAATTTGAAATTTTTAGATGAAGGGCTGGATGGGACCAATCGTCTACTAGACACCAACAGACAAACCGCTATGAATATGACCATCGTTGCTACCACAAAGGGGAAATTAAGTGATGAGCGACTTCGCTTTTTTGAGGACTTACTAACTTTCAATAAAATTGAAATCGACGGTAAAACATATCCGGTTACCGACGAAATCAAACATTTGCTTGCCCAAGTTTATGCTCGAGAGAGCATGGCGCGTTTTGAAACTTGGAAAAAAGAAGCGTTACCCTCCATTCTTAAAAAGGGAAACGAGTACGACCAAATGGCTAGAGAGGCAGAGTTTATTCAAAGGCAAGCCATCATTCGATTGAAGGGCCGAAAGGAAAACCTTCCCAATTGGAAGCAAGACCACGCCAGCCCCACTCTTGTTTCAGATACCGGTTTTAAAAATTCTCTTCGCCGTGCATTTTCACCGCTTAAAGCTAAAGATCCAGTTTCACTGCCACCCTCATTTTCAAACCATGCGGATCTTTTTCTCTCCGAAAGATCCGTTTTGGCAGCCGAAAAGCTACTTCACGAGATGATCCACCGTCCAATTCGGACTCGCTCCAATTCCGAGCAAGAAAAACTGGAAGCCGTACAGAAAGAAGAAGACCGAGTCGCAAGGATCGAATCAACGGTCAACAAGACCACGGTTCAGATATTTTCAACACCCACGGGAAATGCGCTGAAACAAACAATGCAGTTCATCTACACAACGGATCCTATCTTGGGCGAAAGCATCCACGCCAACCAACGGTTTGGAGCATTTCACGATGAACACAGGCGGGAAGAAGCCGGTCAGTCTTTATCTGAAAACAATCCCATATGGAGCTTCATTCAAAAAACTTATCAAACTGTGTCTGCCGCTCTTTTCTCTTTGCCGGGCGATGAATTTAATCCGGCAGAAAATATTCGAACCGATGTTTATGAGGATCTTAAAAAGGCCGTCGATGAAATTACCTTAGCAAACAGTCTTGCTGGAATCGGATTTTCGCTATTGATCGCAATTGCCTTGTCTAGGATTCTTGACAATTCCATGATCTTGTCCGCCGCAGCAATGCCCGTTTTATTTAAACGGCGACACCTCACGATATCCTTTTGGCTGGCCAAATTTTCAGACTATGGACTTGGGAAATATGGACGGGACGAGAAAATTGAAAATACGTTTGAACCCGCAGGAGGAATCAGAAAAGCCAGCGTTTACATCGGTGAGATCATCATTAGAATTGCCGGAAGAGAATTCTTCAAAAAAGAATTTCTTCGCCACTTTAACCGTTATGTGGAATACCTTTCCGAAGGCGACCCAGTGAAACGAGAACATTTGCCAGATGCGTTCTTGGTTTTGGGAAACCCCGACTTTGCCACATTCTTAAACTTCATCGAGAAATGGAAAAGTATCTACCGGTCAGAATTTAAAAAAGTTCCCGTCGTGTTGGCCGGAGGTGTGGGGCGGGGAACCGAACCGCTTCGGCAAAAAGCGATTGCGCACTATGAGAAGATTTACCCAGAGGACCACAAATTTCTTAGGGACATAAAATATGCGCCGACAGAAGCGGACATCCTTCTTGTTATTTTCAGGAGAGAAGGAGTGGGGATCCATGGAATGGTTTTTATGGAAGACAAACCTTCTACCAATTCAGGTGAAAACTTCGACCATACTCTCACGAAACTAAAAAATTTCCTGCGGAACGATTTATCGCCACATATTTACATCGTTACCTCTCCTGTGCTTTTACGCCGGGCTTCTCATTACGCGAAGAAAAAATGGCCGGGCCATTGGATCCCCAAACGCCTTAGAACCTACTCACAAAACCTT
>CAZJOE010000158.1:0-5342 GCA_964547555.1 uncultured Elusimicrobia bacterium
TGAGGAATCAGAAGGGGTTCCTGACACAACAACGTAATCTCCCGATTTAATACCCGCTTCCATTCCAGGATTGAACCGCAATTCAACTGTTTGATTGGATGCGGTTTTCAGGAAAAATTTATGAAGGCAGCTATCGCCCATATCAATGTAAGTCTCAAGAAATTGGCCTTCTAAGGTTAATTGGACCGCGTGGAGTGAGGGGGAAAGACCCCAAAATAAAGATGAAATAATTAAATATCGTCTTATTCGTGAATTCATATGTAAGTTCATAAAGTATGGCACGGAAGGACCGCTAACTCCATGTGATTTTAAAGGTGTTTTTAACCCCTAAGCACCAAAATTGCCCGAAGGAAAATTACTTCAAATTTACTACACTTCCGCCTTCGCCCGTCTTCGTCCGCCGCAGCGGACTACGCCGTGGCAAGCCAAGGTAGCTCAGTTGGTAGAGCACACGCCTGAAAAGCGTGGTGTCGTCAGTTCGATTCTGACCCTTGGCACCTCTGCCGAGGTAGCTCAGCTGGTAGAGCAGCCGCTTCGTAAGCGGCAGGTCGTCGGTTCGATCCCGATCCTCGGCTGATTTTTTTGACCGGCCTGTGGAGAATTTCTTTTCATGAAAAAGTTTTTCCTCTTTATTCTAGTTTGCGTCCTCATCCCCTTTCTTTCTTCCTGCATCCGAAATCCCGCGACCCGTAAAGTCCACGCCCGGCTTCTTTCCGCTGAGGCGGAACGAAAAATTGGTGAAGAGACTAAAAAGAAAATCCTCGAAGAATATCAGATCATTAAAAGCACAAGGGTCTCCGCCTATGTGGAACGGGTCGGGCAAAAGCTAGCACTTGCCAGCGACCGACCTACCGTCGATTACAATTTCACCGTTTTAGACAGCGACCTTATCAATGCTTTTGCCGCTCCCGGTGGATTTATTTTTGTGACCCGCGGACTCTTGGACTCGATTGATGATGAAGCAGAACTCGCCATGGTACTCGGGCACGAAATCGCCCACGTCGCTGCGCTTCACGGCGTTCAAATGATCCAAAAAGAAATGGGCCAAAACGCTCTGAGCATTTTGGGGACCATCGGCACGGCCATTGTGGCAGGGCCCGAAGCGATGATCATGATGGCCAACACAACAAGCCTCTTCTCTTCCCTTTATTTGTTGGGTTACAGCCGTGAAAAAGAATTGGAAGCCGACAATCTCGGCCTTCAATATTTAATGCGCGCCAAGTATGATCCTCACGCTTCCCTTCGGTTCCTTAAACAACTGCAGACCGACGATGAAAAAGGCCTAAAAGGATGGGACTTATACTTTCGGACCCATCCCGCGACCAAAGACCGCATGAAAATCATTGAGTCCATGATTGGCACGGATACAGAAGACGTTGCCAATGCCAATCGCACTGAATATCAAAAAATAAAAGGGGATTTGCCGCGGGTCAATCTGGCCGAACGCGGAATTATTAAAGGGCATCTCTATGAAAACGAGGTTCATAAGTTAAGCGTGAATGTTCCCAGTAATTGGTCATTGGGCTTTATCTATTCACAAGCGCTGGTTTCTTTTCAAACATACGATAAGAAAGCGGAAGGCCGCTTACAGTCTGTCGAACTAAGTTCGATGACATTCACTCCTGAGTCATTGGCGATTCAATATGCCAAGTACATGGGCTATCAATTTATTTCAGGAAGGAATGTCCTCTATGCGGCGGGATACGGTTACCTGGGACGATACATGGGAGTTTCTCCGACGGGAAAACAGCTCGACATTCGCTTATTCGCTACCATCCGACATGGAATTGGGTATGTTCTTCAAGCGGGGGCTCCACCGGAATCACAGGAGAGTTACTTATTAGATTTGGAGTCGATTACTCGGGGGTTGAGGTTTAAAGAAGGATAAACTAGATTCAGTCGCCACAAATTTCCGGGCAGTTAGCTCAGCGGGAGAGCGTCCGCTTTACAAGCGGAGGGTCGCAGGTTCGATCCCTGCACTGCCCATTTAAATCCGTTAAATTTTTTGCAGACCGAAACATTTCAAATACCGCGTCTCAGGCATGGACAAAAGAACGGGATGATCGGCCGCTTGGCCACCCCGATAAATGATGTGGGCTTTCCCCCCTTCTTTTTGAATTGCGCCATTCAAGACATTCAGAAAGTCTGATTCGGATAAATGATAGCTGCAGCTAGACGTCATGAGAATCCCCCCCGAACGAAGTCGCCGCCAGGCCAATCGATTTAATTTCTCATAGGCTTTCATCGCCTGGGGAAGGACCTTCTTGGACTTTACAAAGGCGGGAGGGTCCGAGATAACCACGTCAAATTCTTCCTGGGCCGATTCCAAATAATCAAAAGCATCGGCCGATTTAATTGTGGCTTTTTCCGGCGGAAACTCGTTTCGCTCTAAGCCTTCTTTAACAAATTGCACCGCTTCATCGGACTGGTCCACAAAAGTCACGTGAGCAGCTCCGGCACGAAGCGCATGAAAACCCCATCCACCCGAATAACAAAAGAGGTCCAAGACGCGCGCATTTTTTTTGGCTTTGATGATTGTTTCCAAGTGGGCGCGGTTGTCTCTTTGATCCAAAAAGAAACCGGTCTTTTGGCCTTCAACAAAGTCGGCCCGAAAAACAAGGTCATCCTCTTGGAAATATCCCTGTCGGAGCATTTTCTCTTGGCCGACTGAAACACGTTGAAATTCAGGAACGCCTTCGAGATTTCGAACAGAAGAATCTCCCCTCAACACCAAACCCAATGTTTCTTTTCCATACACTTCTTTAAAAACAGTTTGAACCATCGGCTCCAAAATATCCAAAACTGTGTCCATGCCGGCGGTGCCGCTTTGAAGAACCATAGTTCCCGAATACCAATCAAGAATGATTCCCGGAAGAAAATCCGCTTCAGAAAAAACCAATCGGAAAGAACCGCGCTCAAAAAGAGGCAAACGCCGCTTAAAGGCCTCTACGAGTTTTCGTCTCAAGAGAACGGAAATATCCGTTTCTTTATGCCGACTTAAAATTCGTCCGGCAATCAATGAATGAGGGTTGAGGTAACCGGTCCCAACAATACGTTTATCGGATTCAAACCAGCACCAAGTCCCGCGAGGGATGTCGGTAATTTTCTCAGGGATTTCATTGGAAAAAATCCACAAGCTGCCGTGCTCCAATTGGGAAGCGGCGCGCGCAGAAATGCGGATGGTTTTTTCTATCGTGGGGAGGGTTGGCATTTCGGACAAAAGTGTGTTCCTCTACCGGCAAAAACAATTTTTTTAATCAAAGTCCCACAGGAGCAAGGTTGACCGGACTTTCCATAAACGGAAAGACGACATTTAAATCCTCCTCGACTGCCATGAACGTCAACGTAATTTGAAAAGGAGGTTCCACCCAACTTGATGGAAACGGAAAGAACTTTACGAATCGAATTTGACAAAAGACTCCATTGAGCTAATTTCAAGTTCTTTCCGGATTTCTTGGGATGCAACTTGGCCATATGCAGTGCTTCATCGACGTAAATGTTTCCCAATCCCGCAATAAACTTCTGTCCAAGAAGCCCGTGCTTTAAGTAACCAGAAATCTTTTTAATCGAATCGGTCACGACAGCAGGGGACGATGTCCACGCATCGGGGACTGAGGATTTAATTTTTGAACTAGAAAGAAGCTCCATCTCGCCAAATCGCCGAATGTCTCGATACCGAAGTTCTTTTCCTAAAGATTTAAATTTAAAAACCAGGTGAGTGTGATTTTCCAAGGGATCCGCCGGACTTTTTACCAACATCTGCCCGGTCATTCCCAAATGAACCCGCAAAGAAAGCGCCGGTTCTCCTTTCAACGAAAGGTAAATGGATTTCCCATGACGATCGATCGCCACAATCTCTCGTCCTTTCAATTGGGCGCAAAAAAAACCAGGATCCCCCTCAAACATCGGGTGCCCGGTCATTTCAACGGATTGGATTCGGGAATCTTGGAAGTGAGTCCGCAAACCGCGAACAATGGTTTCAACTTCAGGAAGTTCAGGCATAAGAATTGCCCCCATGGGGAATCGAACCCCAGCTTCGGCCTTGAAAGGGCCGCGACCTAACCGCTAGTCTATGGGGGCGGAATCTGTGCCGGGAGAGATTCGAACTCTCGACCCTTCGATTAAAAGTCGAATGCTCTACCAGCTGAGCTACCGGCACGAAATGGGTCTTCTGGTAAATAATAAATCGCCGGTGAAGAGGGATTGCACTCATCACCGGCGATCGGCGTGGAGTGTATCAAATTTTTTGTAATTCAGGATGTTCGCGAATCAGCGCTTCCAGCTTGGTTTGGGCCCCGTCCCTTTCATGCTGATAAGGCGCTGTGTCGATGATATGAAGGAGGACCTGCGCGGCTTCCCGGAAATGGCCGTATTTGCGGAGTAGATTCGCCAAAATATTTTCCAAAAGGACGGGGCAATCGGGGAACTGAATGGCTTGATTAAGGAGATCGATAAGCCCTTTGTCCTGTCGGTTATTTTTATAAAGAATAGCCGCCGCGTAGATTCTGTATCGATAGAAAGAAGGTTCTCGCTGAATCGCTTCAGAAAGAAGAGTTAAAGCCCCATTCACATCATTAAGGTTAAAGGCCAATGCCCCACTGATTTCAATTATGGGCGCGTAAAAAAAAGGGTCCAACCGTAAAAGTCGGGTGCCCAACTCGGGAATCCGGGGGTAGTATCCTCCTCCATTTAAATCGCCGTGAACATGATGTTGATGATCATGGCCATCATCCTCTGAATGCGCATCACCTCCGTCAGGGCGAGTTCCATAATATTGGAGAAATTGAATGTAGGCCAGATCAGCCGCCAAGCGATGCGCGCCCAAAAAAAGTGCGCCCAAATCCGACATGTAATGCTCGGTGACGACCAATTCTGAAACCCGGGGATATTTCCACTCAAACAATTTATCCACTTTCCACTTAGAGATGAAAATTAAAAAGAGGGAACAGAGGAGAAGCGGCCACAGGACCCTTTGCTCCCGGCCCATCCTAAAACTCCTTTTTTGAGAAAAGAAGCGCGCTTAAAACCAGGAACAACGCGCTGTATCCAACGGTATAAAGCAGGGCCCAACTGAAAAACTCAAATCCCGAAAAACCGGGAATGGCATAGCTATCACGGAAATTTAAATAATGAAAATTAGGAAGGATTGAAAGTCCCCATTTGACAAGGGTGGTAAGCGCCCCCGGTTCACTCTTTCGGATCAAAAAACTCATCTCTGCCCCGAAATGGCCGGCCACCCAAAAACAACCCGTGAAAACAAGCGCTGATACGGAGGAAGTCGCGAACAAGGAAAAAAATATGGCCACGGCCGCGATGATCAGGATTTTGCAAACTGACATAAG
>CAZJOE010000159.1:0-5336 GCA_964547555.1 uncultured Elusimicrobia bacterium
TTGCTCTCTCATCGGGTAGTCGTCGGTTTTTCCCTCCAATCTAAAAGTCGCGGTCCCCCCAGGGGCTCCTTGAAATGAAACGTCCAATACATCGTTCACTCGAAGGACAACCCGGTGGCGTGGAGAAAGGGGCTCAACTTTCGAATGGGTGATGGGAAAACTGATGGGAGCTGCAGCCACTTGAACGGTGCGCGTCAGAGTGGAAATGGAAACCCCATCCTCGGCCACGGCTTGAATTTGGAAGGCCCCTTCTTGGAAAGGAATCATAGTGATGAATCCGCCATTCTTGTAGGGCTTCACGGGAATTCCATTGATCCTTAAAGTGGCCGTCGCGGGAAGAACGGATCCGAAAACGAAAGAGGACGTGACAGAGGGAATGCGCTGATTTTCATAAGGCTGGACAATCTTTATCGCCGGCTGGGCCCACGCAACCAGTGGAAAGGAAAAGACCGCAACCATCGTGGAGAGAAGTTTAACGTGGTTCATAGAGCGCATGAATGATACTTAAAAACTGGGGCCCAAAGTTACAAACCAAATGTCCGACCCGTCATCGGTGCGTTTGGCGTAGAGAACGGTGAAATCCAATTTAAATGTTTGCAAGATAAACGTCGGCCAAGAAATTCCGATGCCCGCAGAATTTCCGGTCCGGCTTAATTCAAACGCCTCCCGTTCCGTCCGGCTGTTCCATCCATATCCGATATCGTCAAATAAAATCAGATACGCGGCCTTGAAGAAAAAATCCGGATAGAGAAACTTGGTGCGGGCATTCAAATAGGAAAGACGAATCCGCATTTCCCCGCTGGCGATGGCCACATTTGATTTCTTATTGGCCAAGCTCCGTGAGCTGACGCCTCGAATGCGATCAATTCCTCCCAGTCGGAAAACCTGCACTTCCTCTCCCGTGCTCCGGCCGTAAAAAAGACGGGTGGCCAACGTGCTTTCGCGGGGCAGCCTAAAATATTGGGCGGCGTCCAACGCTTGGGTTTTATAAGACTGATTCCCTTTTAAAGTCTCCGCGCCTTGCTGATAATAGAGGCCAACGCGCCGTCCTTGCGTGGGAACCAGATATCTTCCGGACACCGTATCGTGAATTAAACCAGCGACCCAAAACCGGTCTGCTGTTTCGTAGTCCACTTCGGAATTATCCAGAAACCGATCTTCCTGATCATTGATGCCGGCGCCGGCCTGAATAGCGTTCACCCGGTCCAAGGGATAGGTCAAAAGACCAATCACACTGTTATTCCGGCGTTGATGCATTTGATCCACATCCCGGTAAAATCGTTGGGAGCGGACTCCGAAAGTAAATTGAGGACGGAACCGGGCATAGGTATAAAACACAGCCGCGTCGTATAGATCGGCGCTGGACGCGTATTGAAACTGTTGTTGAACCTGGTGACGACCCAGGAGGTCCGAAAACTGCCAAATGTCCGCCAGAACAAAACCATCCAAAGAAGAATAAAAGAAAAATGGCAGAAAGAGATCGGTTGAGCCTTTCCACTTATAGGGTTGTACGCTCCCTTGAATCAACGGCGAAACCAGGCCTTCGGGCCAGGTGTTGAGCGCTTGCGTCAACGCTTTTTGTTTAAGATTCAGCGCGGCTTCCCCTTCACCCAAAATAGACGAAACAACCGGACCGCGGCCCGTAAAATGCGGGGCCTGGTATTGATAAATATGTTTTTCTCCTGCGTAAAAACCCACATAATAAAGAGAATCGGTCACGGCAGAATAATGCGGGAGAAACGCACCTCCGACCATGTCCGTCATTTGGACCGGAGGCTGAGATGATGAGATCAATCGATAAAGATTAAATCCAACCTCTCCGGTTTGATTCCGATCTCGAACGAAAACGATCGAACCATCCGATAAAAGAGTCGGCTCTCTTTCATCCCCCGGAAGATTCGTGAGTTGATCGGTGGCCAGCGTTTCGATATTTAATTGAAACAGGTCCCGTCCGTTGGGTTCAAGACCATCGGCCGACATCATCTCGCCGGAGAAAACTATTTTCTTTCCATCGAGACCAAAGACGGCGTCGCGTTCATCTTGTGGATTGTTGGTGAGACGTTTAAGGACCACGCCTTTCCGATCGATTAAATAGAGGTCATTAAAACCATTGATCATTCCCGAACAAACGAGGTGGTCCCCCACGGGAGAAAAAGCCGGAGTGCGAATTTGATCAAAGGGAACTTTGATCCGCTCCAATTTTTTTTCCTGAAGATCAAAAATATACAGATAATCGGTTTGCGCTTTTTCGCTTGAAAAAGACAAGTAACGACCATCCTGTGAAATTGATAAAGAACGACCATCGGGATGAAGGTGTTCGAATGTGATGTGTTTGTAAGGATTGATGAGGACCTTGGATTTTTTGGTTTGCACGTCCAATTCATAACCCACATGGACCCGGTCCGGTCTCCAAAGTAATATATTTTTTTACCATCCGGAGAAACAACCAAGCCTTCGTTACTTTGCGGAAGTTCATCGGAAGAAGTCAGCTTGGGCCCATAAAACACCGGCTCTTTGGCGCGGTCGAAAAAGTCCGCGTATTTTTCACGGAGCCATTCTTTAAACCTCATATCGAATCGGTTTAAATCGGTTCCCAGCGAAGAGGTAAGTCCCGATGACACATCAAAATGTTCTTCCATTATTTTCAAAAGCTTTCCCACTTTGTCGGGTCCGTATTCATCCGCTAAAAATTCAATGGCCGCTTCTCCGGTTTTATATCCCAACGTTACTTGGTTGGGCTTCACATGATTGAAGCCCTGGAGTTCCGCAAGACCAATCAGCGTTTTCGTATAAACCGCGTCGCGAACCACCATGTCGCCGGTCGGGGCGTCGATGCCGCCCGCTCCATATTCGGCCATCCCTTCCATCATCCACAAAGGATAGAACGGAGATTTCAATAACCGGATTGATTTCCAAAACCCCCCATACAGAATGCTGAACTGAACCACGTGAGTGAATTCATGCGGAATGACATGCTTGAGCCAAGTTTCAGAACCATCGTTAAAGACGATGAGTCTGTTTTTAAAAGCTTCTGTAACGCCCCCGGTCCCTTCCCCGATGGGAACGATGGTGTTTTGCTCAAACTTGTTGTGGTTGGAATAAATAAAAAACGGAGTTCGCGTGAGGACTTGATGATTGAATTTTTTCCCTACGTCTCGCCAGGCCTGCTCGAGATAATAAGCGGCGCGCGGGACCAACGCTTGGTCTTTTTTATCGAAGTAGATGTCGAAATGCTCGGTTTTGACCAGTTGCCAGTCAAATTTATCGATGCGGACATTGTTGTTACTGTAGGCGGATGAGGGAGAGGGAGTGAGAAATAAGGCAATGGAAAAAAGCGCCTGAAGGAGTCGGGGGAATTTCATAACGCCGCTAGTTTAACAGGCGTTCTTATAATGCAACAGAGGAAAGAATATTTAGGTTATTGATCTTCTTTATCGAACGCATCCGTCCAACCGGTGGCGTCGCCTAAAGTGGTGTTGCCGGTGTTCCCGCTGTACTTTTTGAGAAGTTCTTTTTCCAGCTGGTGTTCAAACCGGCGGATGGAAAGCTCAATCTTGCGTTCTTTCTTGTTTATTTTTGTGACGACGGCTTGGACAACGTCGCCTTCTTTATAAACCGGTTGTTCCGGGGCGGATGGGCGTCCTTTTTCTTCATCGAACATCGATTTTTTGTTTTGAACTTCGTTGTGGCGGACCAGTCCGTCAATTCCTGATTCCATTTTCACAAAAACGCCAAAGTCCGTCACTTTGGCCACCGTTCCGGTAATAACTTGTCCGGCGCGGAGGGATTTCATCGGATCCTGAATCAGCTGCTTGAGCCCCAAAGACATCTTTTCTTCTTTTAAATTAATGTCCAAAACCACGGCTTTAATTTTATCGCCGACTTTAAGCAGTTTGCTGGGAGACTGGATTTTGTCGGTCCAAGATAAATCACCCGACTTAAGAAGAGCTTCAATACCGGGGGCCACTTTAATAAAGGCGCCGAAGTTGGTGAGGTGAGTGACTTCGCCTTCCACACGGGATCCCACAGGATATGCTTTAGAAACGCCTTCCCAAGGATTGGACTCCGCGCGCTTAACGCTCAAGGAAATTTTTTCTTTGGCCCGGTCGATGTCGATGACCACGGCTTCAACCCCTTGTCCGACTTTATAAAGATCCTTGGGATTTTTAACTTCTTCCGTCCAAGAAATTTCTGAAATGTGAACCAATCCTTCAATACCCGGTTCAATTTCAACAAACACGCCGAAAGCGGCCATGCCGGTGATTTTGCCTGATATTTTGCTTCCTTTAGGGAAGCGGGTTTCAATTCCCTCCCAAGGATGGGGCAGGAGTTGTTTGCGACCTAAAGAGATGCGGTGGGTCGTGGTGTCGTATTTGAGAACTTTAACATCAAGTTCATCGCCAATTTTGACGTGGCCTTTGGGGCTGTCAACCCGGCCCCAAGCCAAATCTGAAATATGAAGAAGGCCTTCGATGCCGCCGATATCAACAAAAGCACCGAAGTTGGTAAGACCCGTGACGCGACCTTTATGAACCTGGCCGACTTCCAACTTTTCTAGTGTCTGTCCGCGACGGACCGCTTTCTCTTGTTCTTGAACACGGCGGCGGGACACCAAAACATTTCCTTTCGCGCGGTCCATTTCCAAAACCAAAACTTTTACCGATTTCCCCACCCATTCTTCAGGTTTTCCAACGGGTCTTTCATCAATTTGAGAAGCGGGCATGAAGGCGTCCAATCCGATATCAACAAGGACGCCGCCTTTAACGCGCTGGGTAATTTTTCCTTCCACAATTTCATTTTTTTCTTTGAGTTGAAGGAGGCGGTCCCAATGGACTCTTTCCCGGGCTTGTTTCCATGAAACCATGGGATGACCTTCAGGGCCGCCGATTCTGATGAGAAGAACTGAAATTTTGTCGCCGATGGCGGGAGGGTTAACGCCGAATTCTTTGGAGGAGAGAAGAGCTTCTTGCTTGAGCCCCACATTCACGATGAAGTTAGAATCAACTTGGCCGACCACGACTCCTTCGACAACAGCGCCGGCTTTTATCGCCTCGCTTTGTCCAAGCAATTCGTCCATGCTGAATTCTTCAGTCATAACTAAACTCTCCATTTTCTTTCCTTTGTATTTGAATGAGTGGCCTACGGCTGAGTCTTGATTGGTTTATTACCGCTAAAAGGGAGGGTGTTCCAATCGCAGGGTTGAGCTCAATGCAGGTTGAGAGGGACACTATCATATTTTTGGTTGAATCTGGTCCTTCAATTTTTGGATTTGGGCCATCACTTCCGCTGCCAATTCTTCGTAAGAATCGTATTTTTTGGGGTCCACCGGGGCGCCA
>CAZJOE010000160.1:0-5335 GCA_964547555.1 uncultured Elusimicrobia bacterium
ACCACCGGTCTCCAAAACCGGGACTGTAGGTTCAAGTCCTACCACTCCCGTGTCTAACTCCCAAAAAACTCCATGCGAAAATTATTCACATTTTTTAAAGAAGCCTGGTCTGAACTAAAACAGGTTTCTTGGCTTCCCGTCCCGCAAATGGTGGCGTCGACGTGGTTGGTCGTTATTTTGGCGATCATCATGTCTGTTTATATCGGCGCTGTGGACTTTGTGCTCTCTCGGCTGGTGGCCCTTTTCATTTAATTTATGACAACTGAAACAGAAAAACATTGGTATTTGATTCATACCTATTCGGGTCACGAAGACAAGGTGCGCTCGGCCGTTGAAAAGGCCGTGTCCATCGCCAATCTCGGTGACCGGATCCAGCAAGTGGTGATTCCGACCGAAGAAGTCATTGAATTAAAGAAAAATAAAAAACAAATTCGTCGTCGGAAGTTTTTCCCGGGATATGTTCTCGTTGAAATGATCGCCGACAATCAGACCTGCTATTTAATCCGCAACACGCCCAGCGTGACCGGGTTTTTGGGGGGAGCAAAGCCCATTCCGTTGTCCCCCGGTGACGTGGAACGAATGATGGAACTGAACGCGACGCCCAAAACCGCCAAGCCTCGTCCCGCGGTTGTGTTCGATAAAGGGGAAAACGTCCGGATCAATGAAGGACCGTTTAGACATTTTGTGGGTACAGTCGAAGAAGTGAATGAAGATCGAGCCAAGCTGAAAGTTACGGTGAGCATTTTCGGACGCGCCACGCCTGTTGAGCTCGATTATCTCCAAGTAGAAAAAGTTTAATTAGAGGAATAAAGAAATGGCCAAAGAAGTCAAAGCACAAGTCAAACTGCAAATTCCAGCCGGCGGAGCCAATCCCGCTCCTCCCGTGGGTCCGGCGCTCGGGCAACATGGCGTGCAGATCATGGAATTCTGCAAACAATTTAATGAACGCACCAAGAAATTTGAAGCGGGCATGATTATCCCGGCCGTTATCACGATCTTCACCGATCGCTCGTTTACGTTTATCACCAAAATGCCTCCGGTCTCGGCGCTACTCAAGAAAGCGGCGGGATTGGCCAAAGCCTCCGGCGTTCCCAACAAGAACAAAGTGGGATCCATCAGTAAAACGCAATTGGATGACATCGCCAAACAAAAAATGCCCGATTTAAATACCAGCGATATGGAATCTGCTAAAAGGATGATCGAAGGCACCGCTCGCTCCATGGGCATCGAGATCAAATAAAAAAATGAAACTTGCAAAGAAAAGAGCCGAAGCTCTTAAAACTGTCGACGCCAACAAAAAATATTCTCTGAAAGAAGCCGTGGAATTGGTCAAGAAAAACGCCACCGCCAAATTTGATGAGACCGTTGAAATGCACGTCCACTTAGGGACCGATCCGAAGAAAACGGACCAACAAGTAAGAGGCGTGGCCGTTCTTCCCAAAGGATTGGGCAAGAAAAAAACCGTCGTGGTCGTGGCCAAAGGCGATAAAGTGAAAGAGGCCAAAGACGCGGGCGCCGATTTTGTCGGAGACGCGGACATCATTGATAAAATTGCGAAAGGTTGGTTTGAATTCGACGTGTTGGTTTCAACGCCGGACATGATGAAAGACCTGACCAAGCTCGGAAAAACATTGGGGCCCAAGGGCCTCATGCCGAATCCCAAATCGGGAACAGTGACCTTTGAAATCGGTCGTGTGGTCAAAGAACTTAAAGCCGGCCGCGTGGAATTTAAGACGGACGATTCCGCCAACCTCCACATGGCGATTGGAAAAGCTTCTTTTAGTCCTGAAGATTTAGCTGAAAATGCTCAAGTCATTTTGAATGCCATTGTGGCCGCCAAGCCCGCGACCGCAAAGGGAGTGTTCATTGGGTCAGTGACCCTCACTTCCACCATGGGACCTGGTGTTCATCTGGCACACGATATCTGATCTAAACAATGGCAGAGACCCCGCAACCGACCCCCTCGGCTCCCGTTCCAGCCAGTCCAGCGGCGCCCAGCGCGGTCGACCCATCCGAGATGACCAGGCGTTCGTTCCTCTTATGGGGATGGGGCGCCTTTCTTGCTTTCCTTGCTTCCTCCATCGGAGCCACCCTTCGTTTCATGCTGCCCAATGTTTTATACGAACCTTCCCAAAAATTCCGCGCCGGCAAAGCCCAAGAATATCCTTTGGGCGTCACCATTGATAAAGCCAATCGCGTGTGGGTTATTCGTAACGATGAAGGTTTGTATGTGATGTGGGCCCGCTGCACCCATTTGGGATGCACTCCCAATTGGTTTCCCGCTGAAACTCGCTTTCGCTGCCCTTGTCATGGATCCAACTACACCATCGCCGGGGATGTCATCGCCGGTCCTGCGCCAAAACCCTTGTGGCGATGCTTGGTCAGTGTTACTCCTCAAGGGGAATTGATTGTCGATAAATCTATTATGGAAAACCGCCCGGGCCTAAGAGAAAAAGCGCCTTATTTTGTGACGGTATAACAACGCCCCATGAAAAAATTGGATTTCAAAAAACTTTTAGAAGAACTCATCAACTCCCAAGTCTGGCGCTCCATGTTCCGTGGGGGAACGTGGAAAAATAATTCCCGGGACCGGGCGCAGCATATTCTTGGAAACGTTTGGCTTCATCTTCATCCGGCCCGTGTTCGCCCTCGCGCCACGAAATTTACTTACACCTGGGGATTGGGCGGGATGTCTTTCCTTCTTTTCCTTGTTTTGACCGTCACGGGTATCGTCCTCATGTTCTATTACCGCCCGACCGTCGACCTTGCTTACCAGGACATGAAAGACCTTCAATTCGTTGTCTCCATGGGAACCTTCATGCGGAACCTGCACCGTTGGGCAGCCCATGCCATGGTCTTGATCGTTATCCTCCACATGGTCCGCGTTTTCCTGACGGGCGCTTACAAAACGCCTCGTGAATTTAATTGGGGTGTGGGCGTGGTCCTCATGACTCTGACCTTTTTTCTTTCCTTCACCGGTTATCTTCTTCCGTGGGACCAGTTGGCCATTTGGGCCGTCACGGTCGGAACAAACATGGCCAGCGCCACGCCTTTGATGGGAGCGGAAGGTCCTTTCTCCTCTCTACTGGGAGTGGGCGTTAAGAATGACGCGCGCTTCGGTCTTTTGGGGGGAACGGCTGTTGGATCCGCCACATTGGTCCGCTTCTACGTTCTTCACTGTATCGCGGTCCCTTTTATTACCGGTATCCTCATGATCGTCCACTTTTGGCGTGTTCGTAAAGACGGGTTCTCCGCGGCGCCTCTTCCCGGCGACCAACCCCATGATAAAGTTGAAACCTGGCCCCATCTCGTGGTCCGCGAATATATCGGCGCCATCTTGATGTTGGTGGTTTTGATCGGATGGGCGGTGCTTCAAAACGCTCCGCTTGAAATGTTGGCCGACCCAACCGTTACCCCCAATCCTTCCAAAGCCCCTTGGTACTTCTTGGGTCTACAAGAACTTTTGGTTTATTTTGATCCTTGGATCGCCGGCGTTTTGCTTCCGGGTGTGATCGTGGGGGGTCTTATTGCGATTCCTTATTTAGATCCCGATCCCACGAATGGGGTGGGTTTCTATTCCATCAAAGAACGGCCTTTTGCCAATACCATTTTCTTAACGGGGATCGGCGCGTGGTTCATTCTTATTGTGGTGGGGACCTTCATGCGCGGTCCCAATTGGCAGTGGTATTGGCCGTGGGAAAGCTGGCTCTTCCATAAGCCGCCCGATCCGCCCACCGTCATTATGCCGATCGTCGCGGGAGCAAGCTTACTCGTGGCCTACTTCGGAATCGGAATGGGACTTCCCCGTCTAATCAAAGCTGAAATTAATTTGAGATCGGCCCTGTGGAAAACTTTAGCAATCGCCGTGGGACTCGCTTTGATTCTGGGTGTTCTCCCCATGTTTACTTTCATTCAAGGCGCTTGGGCGGGATTTGGTTTGTTCCTCTATGTATCGCTCGGCGTGTTGCTCCCGCAGAAATATTTGAAAACCATCAGCCACCTCCGTTATTTGGTGTGCATGACGCTCCTCCTTTTGATGCTGGGCGTCTTCCTTAAAATGGCGCTCCGGCTTGGATTCCATGTGAAATATCTGGTATCGGTCCCTCAGGTTAGTTTGAACATTTAACATGTCCCTAAAAGAAAAATTATCCAACTTGTTTAGCTTGCGCAGGCTTTTCCTGTGGGGAAACGTCCTTATGCTGCTCTTGTTCCTCGCCGCCATTGGAAAAGACCAGGTTCGCGGTTGGAAGGATTATCAGAAAGAATTTAAGAAGCTCGAGATCGTGCGGACGCAGGAAAAAATAGAAGCCGCGAAATCCGCTGACGAGAAAGAATTGGCCCATAAAGAATTCATGGCGGCCAAAGGAATGAAGTCTGAAATTCGTCAACTCTGGCTTCAAGAGACAAATACGGTGGATCGCTGCATTACGTGTCATTTGGGTTATGACTCTTTATCCAATCCCAGTCTCACCACCGCTTACGATAAACATCCTTACAAAGCGCCGGCCGATTCCGCCGGGTTTGAAATTCATAAGCTTCACAATTTTGATAAATTCGGTTGCGTCACGTGTCACGGCGGACAGGGTCTTGCCACTGAAACCAAAGCCGCCCACGGTCAGGTGATCCATTGGGAAACTCCTCTCCTGGCCCAAACCCACCTTCAATCCTCCTGTTTTAAATGCCATGACAATGTCCATGAGCTCAACATCAAAGGCGTTAACTACACGGCAGAAATTGTCAGGGCCAAGGCGCTCATTCGAGAAAATGGCTGTATCGGTTGCCATCAGATCAGCGGTGAAGGCGGACCTATTTCCGTGGACCTTAAAGAAGAAACATCCAACAAACCTTTGAGCCGTATTGATTTCTCTGCTTCCGGACTTTCTCATGAAGAATCCACCCTGGCCAACTGGATCAAGATCCATATGGTTAAAGATCCCGTGACCTTCGTTCCCGGGGACCCAGAAGGGAAATTCAACACCGAACCCATTGCCCCTTCGGCGATGCCGCCTTATTTGTTGCCCGAAGCCGATGCGGATGCCATCACCGCTTACATTTTGGGCCTCAATAAAAAAGGAATCCAACCTGAGTTCCGAATCGTTCGCGCCAAAGAGCCACGACCCGCTTTCTCCAATTCAATCCAACATGGACGCTGGGTCTATGAAGAATACGGCTGTGCGGGTTGCCATGGTAACGACGCCCGCGGCGGGGTCCGGAACTTTAACTATCAATATGACGTGACACCCAATCTGCGTCGGGCCATTTCCACCTATACCCGCGAGGAAGTCCGTGAAAAAATTTCCCAGGGCGTCGCCCTTGTTGCCAAAAATGACCCCCA
>CAZJOE010000161.1:0-5287 GCA_964547555.1 uncultured Elusimicrobia bacterium
GGGACGGGCGCCTGCCCCGCGCGATTCGTCGCGCCGGGCGTGCCGCCCCGCACTCGTCATCGGGCGATCAACCGACGCGCTTTGCGCCCCGTCCAGAATGCCCCGCACCCGCCCCCCGTGAAGCGGCCTCGCTTGCGAGGCGCGACTGCCCTCACATCTGAGGCGCATCCCCCCACGTCCAAGAAAAACGCTCCCTGAAAAATCGTCCTGTTTCTCTCCTGAACAATCGGAAACTTATATTCAAAATTAAACAACGTCATAATGGTCCCTGGACTTCTCGACACTTCCGAATCTCCATTTTGATTAATGATGGTTTCACGAGGAGCAATCGAATTGGTGTCGTAGCCTCGAATGGTATCGGGTCCTCCTAAGAAAAACCGTTCCGACGTCGGTACATTGCCGGAAGGAGAGAAACTATTAACCCACGCGGCCCGCGCGCTGACGGAAAAAACGAATTTCCAAAACGTTGGAAAATACCAGGCCGTTGCGACTTGCGGTTGATAATAATTGATGTCTCCGCCAAAAGGGCCACCGGCCAAATCCAAAGATACGGAATGGCGCCCCCCCCGCGAGGCATCAAACCGATTGTCTCGGGTGTCCAACGCCAATTCAGAAGAGAAACTGGATTTAACTTGATTGATTGAATCTGTTTCCAGTGCCAGTTCTTTCGGGACCCCAAACGTGGGGAAGATACTTTCCTTAACCGATGAATCGACGTCAAAAATATTGTTCTGTTCGATGGTGTAACCAAATAAAAGGCCCAAATCATCCGACAGCCGAGGGCCCACGCGGAGTGAAACACCACGTCGCCTTTCATGAAATGCGCTCCGCGTGCCCGGATAATCTCTCACGCGGATGGTGTTAAAAAAGTCGATGCCCCCCGACATTTTATATCCCAAGAACCAGGGATCACTCCAACCGACCTCGAAGTTCTGACGCCGCGCACCGAATTCATATTGGGAGTTTAATCGCTGGGCCAAGCCAAAAAGATTGGTGTGTTGAACTTGCAACGTTCCGACAAACCGGTCCACACTTGAAAAACCGGCGCCGGCCGAAAGAATCCCCGGCTTCCCTTCTTTAACGGTAAAAATTACGTCCGCCAAATCTTGGCTTCGCGGCTGCTGAACGTCGACCTGCACATCATCGAGGAAACCGAGATTATAGATTTTTTCAACGGACCTTCGCATTCGGCCGGCGGAGAAAATATCGCCCGACTTAAGCAGAACTTCTCTCTTGATCACGTGCGTTTTTGTGTAGGTATTTCCATCGACATAAATCCCGTCCACGTAGACTACGCTGCTTTCTTCGATATCAATCTTAAAGTCAACCGAGCCTTTTTCAGAGTTGCGTTCCGGGACCGCGGTGACTTCGGTTCTTAAATAACCTTTATCGGCATACAGACCGGTAATATTGGCAATGGATTCATCGAGTTTGGTTTGAGAAAATTCTTTGCCGGGCTTTAAGGTAATGGCTTTCTTAAGTTCTTTGTCCGTGAAAATGGTGGAGCTTGCGATTTGAATAAGATCCACGGTGTAGCGGGGCCCTTCTGTTAGGGAGAAACCGATGATGGCTTCATTTCGCTCTTCATCAATCGTGATGGAAGGCGAAGAGACCACGACGTCCAAATGGCCGTTGTTTTTATAAAAATTTTCGATTTTCTCCAGGTCTTCACTGAGGACGGACCTTTTAAAAACTTTCTTCCGCCGCGTTTTCATTTTTTTAAGGATCGTTTTGGTTTTATAACGCTGCGGGCCATCCACCGTGACGACCCTCACCAGCACACGGTCCCCTTCGACAATGAAAAAAGTAAGAATCAGTTTCTTGGTTTTTTCATCAAGAGTGGTGTAATGTTCCACCTTAACATTGGCGTATCCTTCATCGCGGTAGTATTCGAGGATGGTGCGTTCATCAAGGCTGCTTTTAAAACGGTCATAGGGATTTCCCTCTTGAGATTGGACCTTATCAAGAAATGCGCTTGATTTAATTTTCCGGCCCCCTTTGTAATCGATCCGCTTGATGATCGGCCGTTCCACCACCGTGTAGGTCACGCGGGCCAGATCTCTTTTCTTAGAATCTTTCTTATTGAGGTAGGTCACGTCCGCTTTAACGTCTTCAAAGTCACCCGTTTCAAACAAAATTTTAACGTCGTCTTTGAGCAACTTTTTATCCAATGGTTTCTTGAGTTTTGTTTTTATTTTCTTCTCAAGGGTTTTGGACTTGGTGAGAGAGTTCCCTTCAAATAAAATCTCTGAAACGAAAACGTTTGAACTGGAAGAAACAGAGGACGGCGCTTGGACAGGCGCAGAAGATGAGTCCACGGAAGGAGGGTCTTCAGCGAATGATAATTTTGTCGAGCAGAGAAGGGTCGAAAAAATTAAAACGGCTATAAATGAGAATGTGAATTTGAGCGCGTGGCGCAACGAATATTGTCCTGTTTTACTTAGTGAATTATCGTGGGAGTATAACACATTCTCCCTTTAGCGGGAGGACCGGAAGCTATTGAGCGTTAGACTTTTTGGGAGGCTCAGCCGCCGGCAAATCAGGAGGAAGCCCTTTCTCCTTGGGGTTGGTTTTTTTCCCAAGAGGAAGGCCAAAGCGCCATTGGTTTTCCAAAATGGCGCGGCGGTCGGGGGACCGGCCCAGCGTGCGTTCGGTATCAAGTTCGCTCGTGGCCCGAATGAAAAGGTTTCTGTGTACACGATAGGCCAGTTCAACTTCGTGCTTAAGATCAACCTGGCTCTGATACTCATCCACCTTAAAGCTATAGTCGGCGAAGAGCCGGCTGGATATTTCCCGTCCCAATTTGATGCGGGTTCCCCTCGCATACTTTAAAACATCGTTTTGACTCACGTTGGCGGTTCCGTCCGACGTCGCGTCGGGAATCGTCGATCTATCCAGCGCAGGATCATCTTGTTGGTAAGTAACGCGAATGTAATCGACCAAATCAGTCTTGCGTGTGAGAGCTCTGGCCAAAGGGGTGGCCAAATTAGAGTCCAACAATTGAACCAAACCCACCCGCAAGACGCGATCAACATCAGCTTGATTTTGTCCCCCGCTGCCATCCGACCCGCCAAAAGCATTGTCCGTTGACTTAACATCGAGTCCCAACGCGAGTTTGAGGGCTTTTTCGGGTGACATATTGGGATTGGTTTTAGAATAAAAACGAGGTTGGATTTCTCCAATCAAGGACCGGCTCACTTCCATAATGATGGTGTCCTGATTTCCATTCCCCAAGGAATCGCTGTAATAAACTTCGCGTTCCGCCTTGGCTTTAAGATACACGCTGGTGTCACTGGCATTTTGAAACGAGGAGGTGGTGAGGATCTCTATTTGCGCATCGATAATTTTAAATTCACTTCCCGTATAAACCAGAGACCCTTGAGTGGAAGTAATCTTACCATGGATCGACAAACTCGACGTGGGACCTTTCACACTCACAAAGCCTAACACGTGAGCACTGACCAATTCATTCTCGTACCGGGTCCTTTTCCCTGTGTTAAGGACCAGGTCCCAATTCATTCGGCTGATAAAATTACGGACCCACCGCGATACAACACCATTGGACACTTTCTTTTTAGAAGGCGGAGGAGGAAAGGTGAAAATGGTGTTTTCAAGTAAAACGGTTCCGGCCAATGTCGGATTTTCATTGGGGCCCGTGAGTGTCAAATTGATGATGGGTTCTCCGCGAGAAACTCCGGCCAGCTTGCGCTTGAGCAAGCTAAACTTTCCTAACACCGACCCCGGCGGGATGGTCAACTCAGGGATTCGGACCGAGACCCCTGTTTCCGAAATCGTGTTGAGTCTCAAATCGTATTCGGAAGGCTCGCTTCCTTGAAAGGTCACCTGACCTTCCAACACCATGATGCCTTTATCCAGTTGGGCGTGACCGTCATGAACGGTTAACACATTGTTCTTAAAATCCAAGCTCAACGATCCATTTTTAAGGGAAGGGACGTGAGCGGAAGTCTGAATATTGGCGTCCCTGATCTTTAAGTTTCCGACGAATCCATCGGTCAATTTCAAGGATCCTTCAAAACTTCCCTTGGATTTGACCACGTCTCCCCACATCTCTTTAAGAAAAGCCAAATCGCCGTTCTCAACCACCAAATCGAATTGCGGGGGAGCCGGATGTTCTTGGAAGTTGGTCCCAAAAGAAATATTCCCCTTCAATTCGAATCCTTTTTTCTTAACAACGCTGAGATTCGTTAGCGTGCACAAACCATTTTGAAGCAAAATATTGGACTCCGCGATATCAATCGGAATCCCTGCGAATTGCCCATTTTTCCACGCCAAGGTCCCGATCAAATGAGGATTGGCCATGGATCCTTTCCCTTGAATAACGATATCCATGGGACCGGACATGGAGATGGTCGTGTCAAACAAGCCCCGAACAACGGCCGCCTCGACTTCTTTGGCCCGAAGAGAAAAATCCCATAGGTCCTTTCCAATTTCACCGTCAAAATAAAACCGTTCGGTATTGTTGTCCAAAAATCTGAAATCCACCAGACGCATCGCCCGGGGATTTTTATAATCAAGAACGCCCGATATTTTTTGTTGAGACGTGACCACCGGTGAAAACTCAAGCTGCTCCTTTCCAATGGTCAAATGGCTCACGTTCCCGTTTAAAAGAACTTGATTCACCCAAAGAGAACGAGCAAAGATATTCAGTTCCAACGGAGGTTTTTCCTCAGGAACGGAACCTTTTCCCTCCCCTTGCCATGATCCCGTCGCTTCAATCCCGCCAAATAATGTCAGAGGACCCGCACGTAAATTTCTGGTATCGGCCAACAATCGCATGGTTCCAGACTTGTCTTTGTTGGAAAAAATTTTGCTTCCTTTCAATAATTTCACGTACCCGTTCCCGGCTTCAACCGTAATTCCTTCCAGGTCCCATTCCCCTTTTTGCCAGATCGCCGCGCCCGCCAAGGCGCCCCCTCCAGAAAAGGGCCGAAAGCCTTGATGCACGCCTTCAAAGACAAATTTGATCACCTTGTCGTTTTTTTCTCCCTGAATATAGAATTTGGAATTGGTGCGCCCTTCCCAATCCAACGGTCGGTCCAACAGATGGAACAAAGACACCAAAGAGATATCGGACCCGGCCCCTTCAATATTGAACACTTGCGATTCACCAAGCCCCACCGTCCCGCTGGCGTAGAGGGTTCCCCCTTTCTCTAACTTTATCTCTGAACTCCGGATGGTCAACGTGGAGCGATTTACCGTCAAGAAAGCATTGGCGGACAATGTTTCGCCGCGCCATACCGCTTGCGGAATTATAATGGCGGCTTTT
>CAZJOE010000162.1:0-5286 GCA_964547555.1 uncultured Elusimicrobia bacterium
ACATACATCGTTTGCTTCTTGTGACGTCATTCCTGAAGTCGACGATAATATTGAGATTGTCATTTCTGAATCTGATCTGAGGATCGATACGTATCGTTCCTCGGGAGCCGGAGGGCAGCATGTCAACAAAACCGATTCCGCCGTTCGTCTCACCCATATTCCCACCGGTGTGGTCGTCAGCTGTCAAAAAGAACGGTCTCAAATTAAAAATCGGGCCATGGCGATGTCTATTTTAAAAGCCAAGCTTTACGATCTCGAACAAGAAAAACAGCGGGCTTCCTTGGAAAAACATTACGATGAAAGGGGGGAAATCGCCTGGGGTAATCAAATTCGCTCCTATGTGTTTATGCCCTATCAGCTGGTGAAGGACCTTCGCAGTGACTATGAATCGGGAAACGTTCAGGCGGTGATGGACGGCGAGATCGATCCTTTTATTAAGGCGTATCTGGATTGGAAGGCGACCAAAAAAGATGCTAGCATTCGCCCATAAATTTTAGGAGGGACCTGTGGCCAAAATTCTCGTTGTTGACGACGAAAAAGACGTTGTTGAGTTGCTGAAGTTTCTATTGGAAAAAGACGGACATCAAGTGTCCACGGCTTACAATGGCCGCGAAGCGATTGATGTCATCCCTTCTGCGAAACCCGATTTAATTCTTCTTGATGTGATGATGCCCGAGATGGATGGATACACGGTCCAAACCTTGCTTTTAAATAATCCGGAAACGAAAAACATTCCGCTTATTATTTTGACCGCCAAGGGCCAGTTAAAAGACGTGTTCGCCGTTTCCACCAATGTGAAGGCGTACATGGAAAAACCTTTTGACCCCAAAGCTCTCCGGGTCAAGATCAAAGAATCCCTCGAACCCAAACCTTGACCGAAAAACCTCAAGCTCCATCCCCATCTGAAGAGAAATCCGCCCCACTCGAACAGATCATCCAGTTACGCCGGGAGAAAAAAGACCGGCTGCAAGCGTCGGGAAAAACTCCTTATGGACACCGGTTTGTTCGCGATCACTCCTTAGAAGACGTCCATCAGATTTTTGGCGCCAAAATTCCTTTCGTGGAAGGACAAGAATCTCCCTCCGATACGGCGGTTATTAAACTCGCCGGCCGCTTGATGACGCGCCGCGATTTGGGAAAGCTGTGTTTCGCCCATCTGCAGGATCAGTCTGCCAAACTCCAAATCAAAGCCAGCAAGCAATCCATTGGCGACGAAACCTATAAAGAATTTATTAAAGATGTGGATCTGGGAGACATCGTTGGAGTCGAGGGGAACATGTGTCGCACCAAAACCGGCGAACTTTCTCTCAATCTTCAAAAATTTGAAATCCTTTCCAAGTCACTGCGTCCCTGGCCGGAGAAATATCACGGCGTGACGGATGTTGAAACGCGTTCCCGCCAAAGAGAATTGGATTTGGGATCCAACGCAGACAGCCGCGCTCATTTCCTGCTTCGGTCCAAAATTATCCATTCCCTCCGCCAAACCTTGGACAAGCGTAAATTTATGGAAGTGGAAACCCCCTTGATGCAAGCTATCCCCGGCGGGGCCGCGGCGAAACCTTTTTTAACTCATCACGAAGCGCTAGACCTTCAACTCTACATGCGTATCGCTCCGGAGTTGTTTCTCAAGCGGCTTTTGGTCGGAGGCTATGAACGAGTGTTTGAAATTGGCCGCGCGTTTAGAAATGAGGGAATTGATACCCGGCATAATCCGGAGTTCACAATTTTGGAGGCTTATCAGGCCTATGCGGATGTGAACGACATGATGGACCTTTGCGAAAACCTTATTCAAGACGCGGCTCGCGCTATTGGTGTTGAAGTAACGAAATATCGCGGCGTCGAAACAAACGCGCTGAATAAATTTGACCGCAGGTCTCTGGTTGATCTCTTTAAGGAATTTCTTTCACTGGATATGGTTGAACTCGCCAAGACCAATGGGTGGCGGAAAGCTTGTAAAGAGAAAGGTCTTTCCATTCCCGACAACGCGCCGGACCGGAAATGTTTTGATGCCTTGTTCGATGAACGAATTTTGCCGCATTTAAAGAACCCCACTTTTGTGTTGGATTATCCCACGTCCTTTTCACCGCTCGCAAAAGCAAAGCCAAACGATCCTCTTCTCACCGATCGCTTTGAACTCTTCTTTGCCCAAGAAGAAGTGGCCAATGCTTATACGGAACAAAACGATCCGGATGAACAATCACGGAAATTTAAAGAAGAATTGGCCAAGCGCCAATCCGGCGACGAAGAAGCGATGCCCGTCGATCACGAATTTATCCAAGCTCTCGAGTATGGAATGCCGCCCGCGGGCGGACTTGGTATTGGGGTGGACCGGCTCACGATGGTTTTGACCGGTTGCGATTCCATTCGAGAGGTTATTCTCTTTCCTCTTCTCAAACCTCAATCCTGAGGATCGCATGTCCATTGAATTCTACTTGGCCCGCCGGTACTTATTAGACCGCCGACACGGTACGTGGGGATTTCTCATCAGCTGGATGGCCACCGGAAGCGTGGCGATTGGGGTGGCTTCTTTGATCACAACGCTGGCGGTGATGACCGGGTTTCGCGAAGACATTCAAGATAAACTTCTTGGTATTCAACCACATCTCATCATCACACCTCCGTTTGGTGAATATTCTCCTGAAAATCCTCGGCTCGAAGAAAAACTTTCCAAAGAATCCAACGCCCTTAAATGGTCACCCTTTGTAACGGGTCAAGTCCTCATCGGTCGAGGGGCTCAAAGTTCCGGTATTGTCCTTAAAGGCATTGTCGCTGAGAAAGAAATCCAAGTGGTGAACCTCAAAAATAAATTGATCGAGGGAGAATGGGGGGATTTGGCGCAATCGATAAAAGGCCGGCCCAGTATTTTTCTTGGACAGGAGTTGGCGAAAAATATCGGCGCGCGGACGGGTGATGAAGTGTGGACGATGACTCCCGGTTCTGAAGGGATGACACCCCTTACGATGCCGAAAGCCACTTTGTTTCGCGTGGCCGGTCTCGTCAAAACGGGCCTCTATGATTATGACTCCAGCTTGGCTTACGTGGACATCAAAGAAGCTCAAAAGCTTTTCCAGTTGAAAGGGATGAGCGGGGTTGGCGTGCGCATCGCGGATCCTTTTAAATCCATCGAGATGGCGAAGGACCTTCAAGAAAAGTTAGAGGGAGATTTCTGGGTCCGTTCTTGGCTTTCTTTAAATCAGAATCTCTTTTCGGCGCTTAAGTTAGAAAAGACGGTGATGTTCATTATTCTGACACTCGTCACCATCGTGGCGTCTTTTATGATTGTGAGTAATTTGCTTTTGATTATCACCCAGAAAGTAAAAGAGATCGGAATCCTTCGCGCGATGGGAGCCACCGAAGGAATGATTCGTCGGACATTTTTACTGCAAGGCCTTTTAATGGGGGCGGTCGGAAATGCCATCGGTGTTGTCTTAGGTATCGGCCTTTCCTATTTCCTCGCCCACACCAATCTCATTCAACTCCCCGCGGACGTCTATTACATTGACCAGCTTCCCGTCCGCCTTGAGTTTTTTGACATTCTGTCTGTTGTGGTCGCTGCCAGCGTCATCGTTTTAATTGCCACGCTTTATCCCGCTCAACGCGCCGCCAAATTAGATCCTTTGGACGCCATTCGATATGGATAATCTTCTCCATCTCTCGGATGTCCGCAAACAATTCGGTTCGCTGGAAATTCTTCAGGGTGTCAGTCTGGATGTTCAGGTGGGAAAAAAGATCGCCATTCTCGGTCCCTCCGGTGCTGGAAAATCAACTCTTCTCCATGTGGCCGGACTGATGGAGCGTCCTTCTGAAGGAAAGGTTTTATTTAAAGGAAAGGACTCGTCTCTTCTCTCCGAAAAAGAAACCGCTGCCTTAAGACTAAACTCCATCGGATTTCTTTTTCAATTTCATTATCTGTTGCCGGACTTCAACATCCTTGAGAACACGATGATTCCCGTTCGGTTGGCCGGAGCCAATTTGTCGCAAGGGGAAACTGAAGCGAGGAATCTTCTGACAAAACTAGGCTTGGCCAATCGTCTCACTCATCGTCCGCATCAGTTGTCCGGCGGAGAACAGCAACGGGCGGCCCTGGCCCGGGCTTTAATTCGTCGTCCCGCTCTTCTTCTTTGCGACGAGCCGACGGGAAACCTGGATGCCAAGACCGCCAAAGGAATGATGGATTTGGTTTGGGAAGAAGTGGCCGAGCGCAATCTTTCTTTGGTTCTCGTAACTCACAACGAAGAACTGGCAAGAAAGGTGGACATCTCCTATCATCTGGCCGACGGAAAACTTAAGCAGGTACATCAATAAAAATGGCCCAACAAATATACATCGATGGGAAATGGCTTTCCAAAGCCGACGCCAAAATTTCAGTCTTCGATCACGGCGTCCTTTACGGCGACGGCGTGTTCGAAGGGATTCGCGCTTACGACGGAACAGTCTTTCGGTTGAAAGAACATCTGAAACGGCTTTTCGAATCGGCTGCATTTATTTCTTTGAGAATTCCGGTGGCTTCCCGGAAATTGGAATCACTGGTGAATCTCTCTCTTAAGAAAAATAATCTTAAAGACGCCTACATTCGCCTGCTGGTAACGCGTGGCGTTGGCGATTTGGGTTTGGATCCTCGTGCTTGCCCGAAACCGAGCATCATCATTATCACCGATAAGTTGGCCCTCTTTCCCGCCCGCTGCTATACAGAAGGGCTCGAGGCGGTGTTCGCAAAAACAAAACGGAATATTCCCGAAGCGTTAAACCCGATCATCAAATCGATGAATTACTTAAATAACATTTTGGCGAAAATAGAAGCCAACCGTCATAACGTTCCCGAAGCCATCATGATGAACACGGATGGCCACGTGGCGGAATGCACCGGCGACAATGTTTTCTTCGTCAAAGGCCGCACAGTTGTGACGCCGCCGGTGGAAGCGGGTGTTCTCGTGGGAATTACGCGCCAAGCGGTTATCGATTTAATTCGTTCCAAGACGTCTTATTCATTCAAAGAAAAACTTTTCACGCCCAAAGAGTTGTTAGCGGCTGATGAAATATTTTTTACCGGTACGGCCGCTGAAGTGATTCCTGTGACCAAGATCGATCGCAAGGCCATCGGAACCGGAAAACCAGGGCCGGTCACACATCATTTGATGGGACTTTTTAAAAATTTGATCAAGGGGGGTTCATCACGGGAACAATAAATAGGAATGCGTGTTGAAATCTGTAGCTGTCAAAGTGGGAAAAAGTTAATATTTTCGTTGTTAAATATTCCTACAAAACTATGATGTTATACATCGTATT
>CAZJOE010000163.1:0-5271 GCA_964547555.1 uncultured Elusimicrobia bacterium
ATCAAGGATGGCTTCGCCATGTTTTGATTCGGACCAATGAAGCAGGGCAGGCTCTCTTGGCGCTTGTGACCACGTCGGAACAATTCAACGATCAGAACCGTTTTGTGGGAGAGATGCGCTCTCAATTTCCTGCTTTGGTTTCGATTCATCTCAATATTCAACCGGCCAAGACTCACCGGATTTTAGGTTTCCGGTGGACTCGGTTGTGGGGCGCGGAACGGCTTGAAGAAAATATTTTGGGACTCCGGTTGGCTTACGCGCCGGGATCGTTCTTTCAAGTGAACACCAAGGCTGCCGAACTACTGTATGCGGAGGCCCTTCGCCAATTGGATCCCGCTGAAACTTCCGTCGTGCTCGATGTTTATTGTGGAGTCGGCGCGATGACCCTTTTGGCCGCGCGAAAAACAAAATTCGCGATCGGAATAGAAGAAGCCCCTTCCTCGATTCGTGATGCGACGTGGAACGCGCAACAGAATCAAATCCAGAATGTTAAGTTTGTCGAAGGGTCCGCGGAGAGAGCTCTGGCGCATCCGGATAAGGTGTGGGGAGGCTATTTGAAACAGGAAAATCTTTTGGTGTTATTGGATCCGCCTCGCAGCGGATGTAGGCCCGAAGTGCTCACTGCGCTTGTAAAGCTTAATCCTAAGCGGATCGTTTATGTTTCTTGTAATCCATCTACTCTCGCCCGCGATATTAAAATTCTCGCGCCTCATTATCGGTTGATGGAAACCACGCCCGTGGATTTATTTCCTCAAACATCCCACATCGAATCGGTGTCCCGTCTTGATCGGATCTGAACCCACCAGCAAAATTAGCGGCGTCACCCGCGGCGCGCTTCCCTTTTGGTTTTTGGAAAACCAAACAGCGCTTAAGTCCGTTTTGATTGTTCCTGAAGACGATGACGTCTGGGACGTGGCCGGAGAAATCGAATCACTTTTTAAATTGCCGGAGGAGTGGGCTATTAAAGGACCCGTCAAGCTCAGTTGCTATACGTCCGATGATGAACCGGGTCGGAACCGGGCGCTGCACGATTGGTTATTTGAAAAGTCCGGTCTACTTATCGCCTCCAAAGAGGCGTTGGACCTTCCCTGCGATCCGCCTGAAAATCTTTCCAAACGAACCCTCCGCATAAAACCTGGGCTTACCATTCAACGTCACCATTTTGAAGAGATTCTTGCGGACGGGGGTTACACGCGCAATGACTGGACCGATCAAGTGGGCGAATACAGCATTCGCGGAGACGTGATCGATATTTGGCCCGCCGGTATCGACGCGCCGGTGAGAATCATTTGGAATGTGGATACGGTTGAAGCCATTCGCCGGATTGATGTCCATTCTCAACGTTCCGATGTTTATGAAAGAGAACTTTTAATCGCGCCGGTCCGCGCTGGAACAACCTCGACCTTGGCACAGATTATTCCTGAAGGGATTTCTCAATTTATCTTCTCCGAGCCAGCGGATGGAGAATTTCAAAATCCGATGGCCTTTACGGGAAACATGAATAGGCTGCGGGAAACTCTTCAACACTGGCATGACGAGGATTGGAAGGTCGCGCTCTTCTGTCACAATCAAGGAGAAAAGGATCGGTTGGAAGAATTGCTAACAGACCCGATCAACGGATTTAAAGGGACTCGTCCCCCTTGGCTGGCGCCGGTTTATATCGGAGACATGGAACATGGGTTCGTTCATCCCACGCGACGGATCGCGGTTTTAACGAACAGTGAAATTTTCGGCCGCTACCGAAAACGACTTCGGATGCCGAAGTTTGAATCCGGCAGCACGCTTTCTTCTCTTCTTGAAATTAAACCCAGCGATTATTTGGTCCATGAAAGATATGGAGTGGGCCGTTACGCCGGTTTAAATTCCATCAAAGTCGGAAAGATCACGACGGAATTTCTCACACTTGAATACAAAGGCGGCGACCGTATTTATGTGCCGGTCTTTGAACTTCAGCAGGTCCAGAAATATTTGGGAGCGGAGGGAAAACGTCCACCGCTTTCAAGCCTCGACACGGCTGCGTGGGAGCGCGTCAAATCAAAAGTAAAGGAAGATGTCGCGAAACTGGCCAAAGAACTTCTGGCCAAAGCGGCCAAGCGGTCTATTCGTCCCGGGTATGCGTTTCCTCCCAAATCTCATTTGGAAGAAGAATTTGGCGCGAGCTTTCTGTACAAGTTGACGAGCGATCAGGTGAAGACGCTCGAAGAAGTGGAAGCGGATATGGTGCGCTCCCGGCCGATGGACCGGTTGATTTGCGGGGACGTGGGATTTGGGAAAACGGAAGTCGCCATGCGAGCGGCTCTCAAAGCGGCGCTCGCCGCTAAGCAAGTGGTGGTCCTTTGTCCCACCACAATTTTGGCGGAACAGCATTTCAGAAACTTCTCAGACCGCATGGCCGATTATCCCGTGACCGTGGCGCTTCTTTCGCGGTTCCAAGAAAAATCAAAACAGAAAGAAATTTTAGAATCGGCCGCCAAAGGTGGCATTGATATCGTGATTGGAACTCACCGGCTTCTTTCTAAGGACGTTCACTTCAAAGATTTGGGCCTCATGATCATCGATGAAGAACATCGTTTTGGCGTAAAGCAAAAGACCAAACTCTTTTCGTTGCGAGAAATGGTGGACGTTCTTTCTCTCACCGCTACGCCCATTCCTCGAACGTTGGCTTCCTCTTTGGGAGGCATCAAAGATTTGTCAGTGATCGAGACGCCTCCTGAAGGACGATTGCCCATCTCAACCCATGTTGGTGTTTTTGATGAGGACCTCATGGTTAAAGCAGTTCAGAATGAATTAGACCGGGGCGGTCAGGTTTTTTACGTGCACAACCGGGTCAAAACTTTGATGGCAAGAAAGACGTGGCTCGAATCGGTCCTTCCTTCGGTCCGCATCGTTATGGCGCATGGACAAATGAAGGAACATGAATTGGAAGAAGCCATGCACGCTTTTCTCCACATGAAGGTGGACGTTCTATTGGCGACCACGATCATCGAATCTGGTTTGGATATTCCTTCGGTGAATACTTTGATCGTTGAAGAGGCCGAAGAAATGGGATTGGCCCAGCTTTATCAATTGAGAGGACGCGTCGGACGGTCTAAGATGAGAGCCTATTGTTATTTGTTCTATGAGAAAGTCGGTCTGACGTCGGACGCCAAAAAGAGATTGGATGCGCTTAAAGAATTCACGTCGCTTGGATCAGGGCTGCGTTTGGCGATGCGCGACATGGAGATTCGCGGCGCCGGCAATCTTTTGGGTCCTCAGCAGCACGGAAGTATTGCGGCGGTTGGGATCGAAACTTATGGGAAACTTTTAACGGAAGAAATCGCACGCCTTAAAGGGGGCGGGGCGGAAGAAGAAATGGTCCAAGGGCCCGTGCTCGAACTGAATGTGACCGCGCTTCTCCCTCCGGATTATGTACCGTCTGAATCGGAACGGGTGATGATGTACAAGCGGATTCTCTCCGCTTCGAAAGAGAGTTTGGTAAAAATAAAAGAAGAACTGATTGATCGCTGCGGTCCTCTTCCGGCCCCGGCAGAAGCGCTTTTTGAATCGGCGGATCTGCGGCTAAAAGCGAAGGCTGTTGGGATTTCAGAAATCCGTGAAGAAGAAGAGGCGCTGCTGGTTTATTTCCGGAGAGGTTTTAAAGTGCGAGAAGATTTCATCAATAAGATGCTAACTGAGCCTCGTTCGGTTTTGGCTTTTATTCCCGGAGATTCGACAGGTGTTCGCGTATTTTTGTTGGAGAATGAAGATGGACTTCAGGCGCTCAAAAGATTTTTGAGGATGATATTTGAAAAGAATTAACATTTTTTTGTATAGAAACGGCCAATGATCCAAGTCAAAAACATCACCAAGCGATTTGGAAGCACGTTGGCCGTTGATGGCGTGAGTTTTGAAGTGCCTCAAGGTCAAGTGGTTGGATTTCTCGGTCCCAATGGAGCGGGGAAATCAACAACCATGCGCGTGCTGACCGGTTACCTTCCTGCCGATGATGGGGAAGCAAAAATTTTGGGAATGGATCTCTCCCAATCTCTCGAGATTCGCCGCCGGCTTGGATACATTCCTGAAAATAATCCTCTTCCTGAAGATATCGAAGTGACCGACTACCTTCATTTCATCGGCCAATTGCGCGGTCTTCATGATCTCAAAGAAAGAATCGAACGAATCAAGCGCGTTTTAAAACTCTGTTCACTTCATCCGGCTGTTGGAAAAAAGATCGGCGAGCTTTCTAAGGGATTTCGCCAGCGCGTCGGCTTGGCTCAAGCGATTATCCATGATCCGGATATTTTGATTTTAGACGAACCCACGTCCGGTCTCGATCCCAACCAAGTTCAAGAAGTCCGGGGTTTGATCCAAGACTTAAAAAAACAAAAGACTTTGCTCATTTCAACGCACATCCTTTCCGAAGTCCAGCAAACCTGTGACCGCGTCCTTATTATTAATAAGGGGAGGATCGTCGCGGATGGAACCCCTCAAGATCTGACCGGAGCAAAAAAGGTGAACCGTCTTTTTGTCTCTTTCCGCGGTCCGAAAGACAATATTCAAAATAAATTAAGAGAACTGGCCGGCGTTCGCAGCCTTCGCACCGAATCCTCCAACGGGGAAGAGGGGTTCTCCATTGAGTCCGACGCGCAGCATGATCTGCGGGAAGACGTTTTTAGATTGGCGGCGGGGGAAAACTGGCCGATCTTATCTCTCAACCTAGAAAGATCCAGCCTTGAAGATGTTTTCCATTCTTTGACCAGCGGGCAACAACCCAATGAAAATTAATTTGGACGTGAATATCATTAAGACCCTCGCGTGGCGCACCTTCCGCCGCTCGGTTGAATCACCGATCGCCTATCTTGTGGCCTTTTTCTTTTATGGATTTGTGGGGGTATTTTTTGGAATCGCTTTTTTCCTGAACAACCAAGCTTCTATTGATCGCATCGGAGATATTTCCGCGTGGTTGTTGTGCCTCCTGGTTCCCGGATTAACGATGGGGCTTATCTCGGATGAAATCAGTTCCGGCACGTTTGAGCAGCTCTCCACACTTCCGGTTCGTGATTGGGAAATTGTTTTAGGAAAATATTTGGGATTTGCGGCGTTGGCCTTTTTTCTCATCCTCGGCCTCGTTTTCTATCCGATCGTTATTTCATTTTTTGCCCTGCCTCCGGCTGGGCTTGATATCGGGGCGACGCTGGGCACCTTGGCGGGCCTTTATTTCATCGCCTTGGTAAACGGAGCGATGGGAATTTACGCTTCTTCCCTTGCCAAAAATCAAGTTGTCTCTCTGAT